>CAYQNN010000022.1:0-8218 GCA_964418955.1 uncultured Candidatus Saccharibacteria bacterium
GAAAAGGAAAGATTTTTTACGGCTGCGACCAATTCCCAGAATGCGATTTTGCTTTGTGGGATAAACCTACCGGAGAAAAATGTCCCGAGTGCGGTTCTCTTCTAGTTGAAAAACCTGCCCGCAATGCTTCCCGCTGGAAGCGGGATGCAGGCGGGGGAAAGAAAATAAAGTGTAGCAATAAAGATTGCGATTTTGAAAAAAATATGGCAAAATAACGTAGTTACATGCCGCGGTGGCGGAACTGGTTTACGCGTACGACTCAAAATCGTATGGGAGCAATCCCGTGTGGGTTCGAGTCCCACCCGCGGCACAAATGGGTTCGCCCCGTCATTGAATCAAGTCGAATGACTTGACGACGGGGCGGGGAGTCGGACGACTCCCCGCGGCACAAGAAGAAAAAATGCCTCAAAATGAGGCATTTTTTTACTATTTAGCTAAATAATTATTGAAACTTTTTAGATACTTCATAGACTAACCAGCCGGAGAATATCCCCACTACAGCGCCGGCTAAAACATCAGATGGCCAATGAACGCCGACAAAAATTCTTGCCAGACAAATTAGAAAACTGCCTATTAAAAATAAAATTCCTGCTTTTTTATTGTAAAAATAAACAATGGTGGAAATAGCAAAGAAAAAAGCAGAATGGCCCGAAGGGAAAGAAGGGGAAGCGTTATGTTTTAAAAGTAAATTTACATTATTAATTTCGATGAAAGGCCTCGGTCTTTGCCAAATCCAGCGAACAATTTCAACAATTACAAATCTTGCCAAAATGGCGGAAACAAACGCCTCAATAACCATTCTCAAATATTTCTTAAACTTTAAAACTATAAATAAAAGCAGAAAGAAAATTAGAATATATCCTAAATATTGGGCAAAAAATTTAGCCAAAATATCCAGCCAAAACCATTTAAAGACAAATTGATTTATCAAATTAAATAAATAATGATCCATAAAATTTAGCATGCCAATGATGTTTAATGTCGGGTGTTTAATGTCGGGTATTAAACACTTTACCCTCGGATAATTTTACTAAATTTTCCAGCAGGCAGGCAACTGTCATCGGACCAACCCCTCCAATAATCGGAGTAATATAACTTGCTTTTTTAGAAACGCCCTTAAACTCAACATCCCCCACCAGTCTCCCTTTCCGCCGAAAGGTGCCGACATCAATTACCACTACTCCTTTTTTTACCATCTTAGCGGTAATAAGGTGAGGTTTGCCAACTCCGGAAATTATAATATCTGCTTTTTTAGTAAAATAAGAAATATTTTCAGTATATTCGTCAACGATTGAAATAGTTGCTTTTTCTTTTAACAACCAAAGAGTTAAAGGACGGCCGACTAACCTTCCTGCTCCAACTAAAACCACGTTTTTCCCCCTAGCAGATATTTTATATTCTTTTAAAAGATATCTGATTCCTTCGGTGGTAGGAGAAGAAATCGGCAGGGTCCCGACATAAAACTTACCTATATTTATTTCAGATAAAACGTCTACGTCTTTTTCTGAAGGTATAAGATTCAGAAATTCTTGAGAATCAAAACCCTCGGGCAAGGGCAGTTGAACCACAATCCCCCTTATATCAGCCCTTTTGGCAATTTTTTTAACTTCTTTTCTTAAATTTTCTTTCCTTATTCTCGAAGAAAATTTAAAAAATTCAAACCCAATTCCTATATCCTCGCAAGCCTCCCTCTTCTTACGAATATAGACTTTAGAACTAAAATCGTCTCCGACTAAAATCACGGCTAACTTTAACTTAAGCCGTTTTTTCTTTATCTCTCCGGCAAGATTTTTCAAAATTTTCTCAGATAATTTTTTTCCATCCAAAACTTTCATAAAACAAAAAATATGAGCAAGGCAATTTATTGCGGAAGCGGAAACTTTTTACAAAGTTTTTTGACTTCCTGCCTGACCTTCAGGTATGCTTTTGGCTTTGAGACCACTTCTGAAATCCAGAAAGCAATTTTTCTCATTTCTTTTTCTTTCATTCCCCTGGTAGTTATAGCCGGCGTCCCCAATCTTATCCCCGAGGGCTTAAACGGAGGATTGGGGTCAAAAGGAATAGTATTCTTATTAATAGTAATACCAGCTTTTTCCAGCCGATTTTGAGCTTCGGCTCCGGAAATTCCTTTATTTATTAGATTAATTAAAATTAAATGATTATCTGTCCCGCCGCTAACTAAATTAAAATTATATTTTAAAAGTTCGGAAGCCAAGGCCTTGCTGTTTTTTATTATTTGTTTTCCGTATTTTTTGAAAGCTAGCTTTGAGGCTTCCTTAAGACAGACAGCAATAGCGGCGATATTATTTTCGTGAGGCCCGCCTTGAAGACCGGGGAAAACCGCTTTGTTTATTTTTTTAGGAAGCTCGGGGTCTTTTTTTAAACCTTTTTTGGTAACCATTATCATCCCTCCCCGAGGACCTCTTAAGGTTTTATGGGTAGTAGTTGTCACAATATGAACATAAGGAACCGGGCTGGGGTGAACTCCGGCTATCACTAATCCGGCAATATGGGCAATATCAGCCGAGAGATAAGCCCCAACCGCATCGGCAATTCTGCCTAATTTTCGCCAATTAAAAATACGAGGATAAGCGGTAGCTCCTACCCAAATAAGTCTGGGCCTCTTTTTCTTAGCTAATTTTTCTATCTCTTGATAGTTAAGCAAATTTGTTTTCCTATCAACTGTGTATTGAACCGAATTATAATATTTAGCGGAAAAATTTACCTTCCAACCATGAGTCAAATGACCTCCATGAGGAAGAGACATCCCCATTATTGTGTCTCCGGGCTCACAAACAGCAAAATAAACTGCTTGGTTTGCCGGAGAGCCGGAATAAGGTTGGACATTGACATGAACTACTTTTCCGCCTACGGCGGATCCCCCGGAGGGGGAAAACAATTTTTTTGCTCTTTCTTGGCAAAGGGTTTCAATTTTATCGTAAAACTCCAAACCGGCATAATATCTCTTTCCAGGATATCCTTCAGCATATTTATCCGTTAAGAGAGAACCCAAGGCTTCTCTTACAGCCGGAGAAGTATGGTTTTCCGAAGGGATCATTTCTAAAGAAGTTTTCTGTCTCTCTGTTTCTTTTTCAATAAGTTTCGCAATTTGTAAATCGGTTTTTTCAAGTTTCATACAATTCTATAAAATGCTATTAATTAATTTTTATCTTCCCCTTCTGACGATTTTGGGCTTCTTTCCGCTGAAATCAACTACGGTTGAAGGAAAACTTTCCGGCAAATTACCAGCGTCTAAAATTAAATCCGGCTTGACTTCCTGTTCTTCAAATTGTTCTAAAATTTCTTTAATCTTTGTTGAAGAAGCTCTACCGGAGATATTAGCCGAAGTCCCGGTCAGAGGTTTGTTCATTTTATTAAGTATTTCATTAACTAATTTATAATTCGGAATCCTTAAACCAATTGTTTTCTTCCCGATAGATAATAGTTTTGATAAACCACAATTTTTCTTTCTCTCTAACGCTACCGTTATTTTCCCGGGCCATAACTCTTCTAAAAATCCCTGCATACCTTTATCCATTTTAGCCGTCTTTTTTGCCATTTCTATATCCTTTACAAAAATAGGGATAGCTTTCTTTTTATCTCTTTTTTTTATTCCAAAAATTTTTTCCACCGCTTTATCGTTTGTGGCGTCAGCCAAAAATCCATAAACCGTATCTGTCGGGCACATCACCACTTGTCCTCTTTTCAAGAACTTTACCGCTTTTTCCGCGGCGTCTCTTGCCCGGAAAGAAATAATTTCAAAATGCCTTTGCTTCCAGAAAAATTTCTTGAATTTTTTAAAAGATTCCAAAAAATAAGAAACTTTTATTACATCTGCCGGATTGCCAAAATCCAACCAATAATCCTGGAGTTTTTTAACCTTCATCTTTTTTTCTTTTGCCAATAGATTGATAACATCTGTAATCTCATATTCTCCTCGTAAAGACCGCTGAATCTTTGAGAGCTTTTTGAATACCTCCGGCGTAAATTTATACAAACCGGCATTAATTAAATTTCCGACATACTTTTTGGGCTTCTCAATAATTTCTTTAAGAAAACAGTTGTCCTTGACGAGCACTCCGTATTTTTCGGGTTTTTTATTATAAATACCCGTCACATAATTATATTTTCCATTGGCATTCATTGCTTTTAGGTCCCTCGCCGAATAAAGATTATCTCCACAAAGATAGACAAACTGGCTTTTTTTGACAATATTTCTTACGCACATTAAGGGACAGGCAGTGCCATACATTTTACTTTTAGGGCCTAAAATTTCATATTGGCTGACCATTCTAATTTTATACTGACTTTTCCTTAAACTTTTAAGCGGCGGTTTATATTTCTTCAAAAATTCTTTTATCAACTCCTCTTTAAAACCAACCACCAAAATCAAATCTCTGTATCCGGCTAAAAAAAGATTATCTAATAAATAAGCCAAAAAAGGCCTTTTTTTGACCTTAATGAGGTGTTTTGGTTTGCCTTTGGTGAGATGAAGCATGCGGGTCCCCTGACCGGCAGCAGCAATTACCACTTTTTTTATCATACAACAAAGTTAATTAACTTCCCGGGAATAAATATTACTCTTTTTATTTTTTTGCCTTTTGTATTTTTAATAATACCATTTTTTATAGAAATAAAAAGCCCCTCGGAAAATTCCAAGGGGCCAAAAGAACAAAGAACAAAATCCAAACATCCAAGCGACCAAGTCAAGAAGCGTTGCGAACCGCGGCAAAACGGCAGCGCCCATTCCAGTCATACTCAAACCAGCCCAGGCCCAGGTAGCGCCCGAGGCCATCCCACCAATCCAGACAGGGCATGTCGCGGCCACCATCCGGGTTACGCCAGACAGAACCAAGAGCGACTATTGGAAACTGTTTTTGTAGTTTCTTATAAGCGACTCCTAAAGCCAGCAGCTCCTCCGCAAGAGCAGGACGATAACCTGCTTTTGCCATCTGGGCGATGGCATCACCAGAGGAAATTAACCGGTTGAAATGGAAAAGCGTTATTTCTACTTCTTTTCGACCGCTTCCTCTAACAGGAAAGTGCTTGCTGGTGATATCATCGTTTACCCGGTCGTACTCGCCCGCCAGAACCATCTTTCTTAAGGTCTGACCGTAATCAACCATAACCTTAAGACACTGTGGCCCGTCCATAATTACTCTGGCGATTTTCGTGGCAAGTTCTTTGTCAGAAAGAACTCTTCTCAAATCATCATCGTTGCCTCCAGCAGCCAGCACCTCATCCGCAATAGTTTTGAAAATCTGGAAAGCTATTCCAGAACTAGACAGAAATTGACTTCTTTCTCGTGACATAATCTAATCCTTTCAGTTTTTGGCTCACCTCTTATTCTGTAACGCACAGAATCTAAGGCCTGTCTATTTATAATGTACTGGTTGCAGTATAGCATATTATCTAATTTTTGTTAATAGCAACAAGGTTTATTAGCTTTCCCGGGACAAAGATTGTTTTTTTAATTTTCTTGTCTTTTATCCATTTTTTCACCTTCTCGCTCTTCAAGGCAAGGCCTTCCGCCTCTCTTTGAGAAATGTCAGCTTCAGTTTCTATTTTATCACGAACCTTGCCATTAATCTGCACCACTAAAGTTATCATTTTTTCCTCAACTAATTTCGGTTTATATTTCGGCCATTTTTGCTGGCAGCATAATCTTTTAAATCCCGCTAAACTCCAAAGTTCCTCTGATAAATGAGGAGCAAAAGGCGACAAAATTTTTAGGAAATTTTTAAAATCATTTTTTCCCAAGCTATCTTTATCGTTCTGATAAGCATTAACAAACTCCATTAAAGAACTGACTGCAGTATTAAACTTTAAAGATTCAATGTCTTCTGAAACTTTCTTAATCGTTTTATGAAGTAAATTCTTAAGCTTAGAATTTGTAATTTGCAATTCGGATTTTGTTTGTAATTTGTAATTAGGATTTTGGAATTTTCCAGAAAACTGCCAAACTTTCTGGAGGAATTTTTTCACTCCTTTTAATCCCTTGGTATCCCAAGGAATCACCTGCTCAAAAGGACCCATAAACATTTCGTAAACCCTTAAAGTATCTGCCCCGTATTGTTTTATAATCTTGTCAGGGTTAATAACATTTCCTTTTGATTTTGACATTTTAATTCCGCCTTCGCCAAGGATCATCCCATGGCTAGTTCGCTTTTTATAAGGTTCTGCTCCAACAGATTTCGGTATTGCCTTAATGTCCCATAAAAATTTATAAATAAAGCGGGAATATAATAAATGCAAAGTAGTGTGCTCCATGCCGCCGTTATACCAATCTACTCCGCCTACACCCTTCGGGCTTCGGCGGGCAGGCGCCATCCAATATTCAATTTTTTTGGGGTCAGCCAATCTCTTGCCGTTTTTCGGATCGCAATAACGAAGATAATACCAGTTGGAACCGGCCCAATTAGGCATAACATCTGTTTCTCTTTTAGCTGGTCCGCCGCATTTAGGGCATTTGGCATTAACCCAGCTTTTCACCTTTGCCAAAGGCGATTCTCCTTTTTCAGTGGGTTTGTACTCCTTAACTCTTGGCAATTCAACCGGCAAATCTTTTTTCGGAACAGGAACCCAGCCGCATTTTTCACATTTAATTATTGGGATTGGTTCCCCCCAATATCTCTGCCGAGAGAAAATCCAATCTCTTAATTTATAGTGAATTGCTTTTTTAGCTAAGCCCTTTTTACCCAGCCATTCACCTACTCTTTCCTTTGCGTCTTCCGATTTCATCCCAGTAAAACGTCCGGAGTTAACTAAAATTCCTTTTCCTTCGTATGCTTTTTCGTGTCTGTGTAAATCTGTTTTTTTATCTACATTAATTTGTGGAACTATAACTTCGATAATCGGAAGATTGTAGCGTTTAGCAAAATCGAAATCACGCTGGTCATGAGCCGGTACCGCCATTATAGCTCCGGTCCCATAGTGCATCAGCGCATAATCTGCTACAAAAATAGAAATCTTCCGGCCGTTAACTGGATTTACAGCGCTGACTCCTTCTAATTTTACGCCAGTTTTTTCCTTTTCTCCCGAAACCCTTTCTCTTTCTACTTTCTTTTTTGATTTCTCAATATAATCTTTAACAAACTTATAATTTATTATTTTATCCTTCAGTCCCTCGATTAAAGGATGCTCCGGAGCCAAAACCAAATAAGTGCAACCAAACAAAGTGTCGGGTCTGGTCGTGAAAACATTTATTGTATCCTGCGGATGGCTGGAAAAAATTGGGAATTGAATCTCCCAGCCCTCTGATTTCCCTATCCATTCTTTCTGAGAAATTTTAACCCTTTCCGGATAATCAACCTTATTCAGCCCTTGTATTAATCTCTCGGCATATTTAGTAATTTTTAGCATCCATTGTTCTTTTTCTCTTCTCGTTACTTCGGCCCCGCAACGTTCGCATTTTCCATTAACCACTTCTTCGTTAGCCAAACCAATTTTACAGGCAGAGCACCAGTTAACAGGCATCTTCACTTTATAGGCCAGCCCTTTCTTAAAAAGCTGTAAGAATATCCATTGTGTCCATTTATAATAACCAGGGTCAGCAGTATTAATTTCCCGGCTCCAATCAAAAGAAAGCCCCAGGTTTTCTTCCTGGCGTTTAAAATAAGCAGTATTTTTTCTGGTAACTGCTACCGGATGAATCCCAGTTTTAATAGCATAATTCTCGGTAGGCAAGCCAAAAGCATCCCAACCCATGGGAAATAAAACATTAAATCCTTCCATCCTTCTTTTTCGAGCAAGAATATCTAAAGCAACATAACTTCGGCAATGCCCGACATGAAGCCCTTCGCCTGAAGGATAAGGAAACTCAACCAAAAGATAAAATTTCTTTTTCTTTGATTTGTCCGAAGCTCGGAAAACTTTCTTTTCCTCCCAAATCTCCTGCCATTTCCTTTCAAATTTTTTGGGATTATATTTTGCAGACATAAATAATTCTGATTTTTGATTATAGCATAATTAACCTCTTAAAAAAAGTTAACTAAACAAAAATCCTTGACAAAAATAGGAAAGGTATTATTAAAAGGTATCTGTCCTTTAAAATAAAAATAAAGAAAGGAAAAATAAAATGAAACTGAAAAATATCTTGAGCTTGAGAAAGAAATAGCGAAATTAGATAATTAAATAAATGAATTACATAAACTTAGCTCTGTTAAGGGTATTGGCTATTCGCCCGAATGAAAGCCTGTTTGAAAAAAAACAAACAGGC
>CAYQNN010000023.1:0-8123 GCA_964418955.1 uncultured Candidatus Saccharibacteria bacterium
CCATTTGGCAGAAATTCCTATACCCAAAATAAAATTTTCAGACAGAAAAGAAAAATCAAAACACGATGGATTAGTTAAATTGGTTGATAAAATTCTTAAACTAAATAAAGAACTTCAAGAAATTCCAGAAAATTCTGATAAATGGAATTCAATAAAATCGGAAATTGAAAAAACCGATAAAAAGATAGATGAAAGAGTTTATAAATTATATGGACTGACCCAGAAAGAAATTAAAACCGTAGAAAATTTAGTTAGGAAATAAAATTTATAAAATAGAAAACATATTATGGAACCTTGCTTTTTAGATATCCGACATACGCCAATAAATATATTTAGCGTTTCAAAATTAAAAAATGAATTTATTAAACTAAAGGGTATTTTATTAACAATTAATAGCGCATGGAGAGATGTTCAAGTTTTAAATTCTTTTTCTTGTTGTATTTTAGGTCGGGTTCAGGATGAAGAAAATGATATATTTGAGTGTCTTTTTAGTGGTTTAGAAGTTCTGACAAAAGATTTTTATGTTCATTTTTCGATTATATATAAACTTTTAGAAAAAATTTGTAAGAAAAATAAATTTTTTGATAATTTTTTTAATAGCTTCGAAAAAAATATTGGAAAAAATATTCAAATTTTGAGGAACGAAGTTATTTTACATCAAGAGAAACCCAATTTTCGGAAAACATACGGGATCTCTTTTGATACCTCGCACGGGGGTTTATATATTAATTTATATACGAAAAATGGAGATTTTGAATTGAAACCCTTCATTAATTCAAAAATAATAGAGGATGAACTTTTAAAACTTAAAAATTTAATTGAGGAATAAAATTATGAGAGGATAATTAAATATGAATAATTTTGATTTTTGTAGATTGTTATTAAATATAAACTTTTGGAGTGCTCTGTCCGGTTTTGCCGGTGCTATATTGATATTCTTTTTTGGCTTACCACCGAAAATTGATCCTGATGGTCATATACATTTAAGTCTTGAACAGGAAAGCGAAGAAGATAAAAGGAAAGGGAAAAAATATAAGATAATAAGTTACGCAGGGATTTTATTATTAGCAATAAGTTTTCTTTTACAGTTGATGAAAATCCTCTCTGCTAATTAGAAAAATATAAAAAAAAATTTATCCAAAAATTGAGAAAAATTTAATAAAAAATTTATGAAGTGGAAAATTAAGAAAATCCCTTTTAAAAAATCAGTTTGGTTTTTCGTCATTGCCTTACTAATTTGTTTACTTTTTTCTATATCTATATTTTTAGGTGTTTTTTTTAAAATATTGAAGATAGACTGGGAAGATCTTCGTACAATAAATTGGAATGCTATTTCTGCGGTGGCTTTAATTGCTTCGGCTTTGGCAGTGTTTTCTCAGGCATTACACACTAAAGAACTGGCCAAAACGGCAGAAATAAAACCCGCTGTTAGTGTTGGAATTAAATCGTTTTCCGAAAGAATCTTATCAAAAAGTAAATCATTTGAAGAACAACTGAGAAATACTCGGCTAATTATCGACAATCATTCGGATTTTACCGCTTTTGTTTGGACAAAAATAGATTTAAAAATAGATAATAAAAAAGCAAATAAATATCTGAAAAGTAGTGATTTTTGTTCGGCTAAGCGTTGCTGGGAAATAGACCATTCAAGTAAAATACATCCCTTTCTTTTAAAAGATGATATCTTAGACAAAAGAGAAACCTCTATCAAAGACAAGATAATTTCTGTTAGTATTTCTTATACCCGCAGCTCTATTCCTAGAAAACCAAGTTCTAGTGAATGGATTAGATTAAATACTTATAGCTTCAGAAAAAAAGAACTTCAATGGTTGAAAAATGGAATAGGGATTCCTTATCAATTCCCTTATTTTATATAAGAAGTTAAAGAATTAATTAAAAAATAAAATTAATGCTCAAAAAAATTTTAGTTTCAGTAATCCTTTATTATATTTTTATATTATTGCAAACCAGCTTTTTGGTTCATTTCAGCTTCTTCGGATTAGTTCTAAATCTAATTTTAATTTCAGTGATTATCTGGAATATCCTTGAAAAATCAGAAACTTTATTTGGTTTGTCAAATGCCGTAATCGGCGGATTTTTTTTAGACGTCTTTTCCAGCCGAATGTTCGGTTTTCATATCTTAATTTTATTAGCATTAGCGATATTTATAAAATTTGTTCTGAAAAAATATGTCAGAATTCCCATCATTAAAAAAAACTAAAAGAAAAAAAATAAAATTTTCGGCTGCTCTTAGCGGAATTGAACCGCAGGAAATCTTTTTAGATTCACTCTCTCAAAAAAAAGAAAAAGAATTAGGGCGTCCCGAAAGAAAATTTGAGGTTTTGCTTTCAAGAAGAATTCTTAAAATTCTTTTCTTTTTTATTTTGGCTATAATTTTTTTGTTTTTTGCTAAAACTTTCCAATTTCAAATAATTGAAAACAAAAAATATTCAGCTTTAGCCGAAGAAAACAAATTTGTTTCTTCTTTACTTCAGGCGTCCCGAGGGGTAATTTATGATTCCGCCGGAAACCAATTGGTTTTTAATAATCCAGAATTTGATTTGATTCTTAATAAAAGAGAGTTTCCTTCCGCCGATAGCGAGAAAGAAAAAATCCTAAAAGAAGTTTCTGAAATTATTAATCAAGACATTAATAACTTAAAAGATAAAATTACATCGGAACAAAATCAAGTAGTTTTAATTTCAGAAAATCTTGACCACCAAACTTTGATTTTACTTGAAACAAAAATTAACAATCTTCCCGGTTTTGAAATTAAGCAAAATTCAATTAGATGTTACCTAGACCCGGAAACTTTTTCTCACTTGCTTGGTTATACGGGAAGAATAAACCCTAAAGAATTAAAGAAAAATCTGGAATTCTACACCAATTATGATTATATCGGCAGAGAGGGATTAGAAAAAAGCTATGAAGAGGTTCTAAGGAAAAATCCCGGAAAAGTTCAAACTGAAAAAGATGCCCGGGGAAATATAATATCAAAAAAGATAGCTTCTCTGTCCGAATCGGGAGAAAGTTTAGTCTTGTGGCTTGATTCGGAATTACAAAAAAAAGCCGAAGAAGCATTGAAGAAAACCCTTGAAAGAACCGGCGCTAAAAAAGGAGTAGTAATAGCTCTTAATCCTAATAGCGGAGGTGTTCTATCTTTAGTTAGTATTCCCGGTTTTGATAATAATTTATTCAGCAAAGGAGCCGACCAAAAAGCTCTAAAAGAACTTTTAGCAGACACAAAAGAAGAAAAACCGTTTTTAAATCGAGCGATATCCGGCTTATATTCTACCGGTTCAACTATTAAGCCCTTGGTTGCTTCAGCCGCTTTGGAGGAAAAAATAATTTCTCCTTCAAAAAAAATTGATTGTCAGGGAAAAATTATTATTCCCAATAAATATAATCCAGAAGAAAGCACTGTAAAAAATGATTGGACAACCCATGGCTGGACTGATATTAGAAAAGCAATCGCCGAATCCTGCAATGTTTATTTTTATACGGTCGGCGGCGGATATAAAGATCAAGTAGGTTTAGGTCCATCAAGAATAAAAAAATATCTTGAACTTTTTGGATGGGGGAATAAAACAGGAATTGATATACCGGCAGAAGCCCAAGGGTCAATTCCTTCGCCTGAATGGAAAAAAGAAGTCAAGGGCGAGCCCTGGTGGGACGGCGACACCTATAATCTTGCCATCGGCCAGGGAGATGTTTTAATTACGCCAATCCAGGTAGCAACTTCTTTTGGGGCTATATCTAACGGCGGAACGCTTTATAAACCGACTATTGTTAAGCAAATAATAGATAGCGATAAAAATATAATTAAAGAAATTAGTCCTGAAATTATCAGAAATAATTTTATTGACCCTCAAAATCTTAAAATTGTCAGAGAGGGGATGAGACAGGCGGTTAGCGGAGAAAATAGCCCTCTCGCTTCATCTGTTATATTAAATTCTTTGCCGGTTGCGGCTGCCGCTAAAACGGGGACTGCTGAAACTCCAATAGCAAATCATTATCATAACTGGGTAACAGTTTTTGCCCCCTATAATAATCCTCAGATTGTTTTAACCGTTATGGTGGAAGATATTGACGGACTTCAAGCAGCTGCTTTACCAACCGCAAATGAAATTTTAAATTGGTATTTTTCCAAAAATGGAGAAAAATAGATGTTAAAAAAGAATCGTGATATAATTAAGTTATGACAATTAAGACCGAGAAAGAGCTAAAAAATAAATTCAAATTGATAAAGAACGGAGAGATACGGACAAGATTTGCTCCTTCGCCAACCGGTTTTTTACATATCGGAAGCTGCCGGACCGCTCTTTTTAATTACCTTTTTGCTAAAAAATATCAGGGAAGAATTATTTTAAGAATTGAAGACACAGATATTGAAAGGTCAAATCCTGAATTTGAATTAGATATAATTAAAAACTTGAAATGGCTGGGAATTAACTGGGACGAAGGACCAATAGCAGAACGAGAAAAAGACGATAAAGAGCAGATATATCTTGGAAATTATGGGCCTTACCGCCAAAGCGAAAGGGGAGAAATTTATAAAAAATATCTAAAAAAATTATTAGAAGAAAATAAGGCCTATTATTGTTTTTGTTCGGAAGAAGAAATAGAAGCAAAGAAACAAGAACAGATAAGCAGAGGGATGCCCCCTCATTATAACGGAAAGTGCGCTAATCTTGCTCCAGAGGAGGTGAAGAAACGATTAGATAAAAAACAACCGGCCGTTATTAGATTTAAGGTTCCAAAGAAAAAAGTTTCTTTTATTGATATAATTCGAGGAAAAATAGAGTTTGATAGCGGGCTATTTGGCGACATCATCATCGCTAAAAACTTGAATACTCCCTTATACAATTTTGCTGTTGCGGTTGACGATTTTGAAATGAGAATTACCCATATTGTGAGAGGAGAAGATCATTTATCAAATACGCCAAAACAAATTCTTTTACAGGAAGCTCTTGGTTTTAGCCGCCCAATTTATGCCCATCTGCCTTTGATTTTGGGTCCCGACAAGAGTAAATTAAGCAAAAGGCATGGCGCTATGGCTGTGGCTGAATATAGGAAATTGGGCTATCTGCCGGAAGCCATAATTAATTTTTTAGCTTTTTTGGGATGGAACCCGGGCATAGAAAGAGAGATATACTCATTGCCCTCTTTAATTAAAGACTTCTATATTGAAAAAATCCAAAAATCGGGAGCTATTTTTAATATTAAAAAATTAGATTTTTTAAACGGGTTTTATATACGCCAAAAATCCCTACAGAAACTAACCGAGCTATGCCTGCCTTATCTTATCGAAAAGGGATATTTAAAGCCAATCATAAAATCAGAACAATATCCTCCTGCTTATGGCGGAATAAATATATCTCAAATTTTTGAAATTACTAAAACAAAAGAAAAAGTAGGTTTTGAATATTTAAAAAAAATTATCGCTTTATATCAAGAACGTTTAAAAAAACTTTCCGAAATTAGCGAGTTAACTGATTTTTTCTTCAAAGATAAATTGAATTATGAAAAAGGATTACTCCGCTGGAAAAACGCGCCGGAGGAAGAAACTCAACATCTGCTTGACAAATTATTAGAAATATTATCTAAAATTAAGGAGAACGAATGGGATAAACAAAGTTTAGAAAATGTTTTAATGCCCGAGGCAGAAAAACTGCCTGTATCCCGCTTCCAGGAAAAAGGGGAAGTAAAGCAGGTAGGGGATAGGGGAAAATTGCTTTGGCCGCTTAGGGTAGCTTTAAGCGGGAAGAAAGCTTCGGCCGGTCCCTTTGAAATCGCCGAGATTTTAGGAAAAAATAAAACATTAAAAAGAATAAAAGAAGCAAGAGAATTATTATAGCAATATGAAATATTTATTTAGTTTTATAATATTTTGTTTTTTATTGATTGTTCTTTATCCATTTTTATCTTCCGCCCAAACGACCCCGGGATTTCCGGAGAAGTTTACCGCAAATCAGGAAACTCAAAATTCTCCTTCAGCGCCGAAAAGCCTTGAAGAGGCAAAAACAATGGGGGAGAAGTTTTTAACCGAAATACCCGGAGCATTCAGAAAATCTTGGCAGGAAGCTTTGGTTATTTGGAAAAAAATGTTTGGCTGGTTTAAAAGTTTTTGGAACTCTTATATCGCCCCCTGGATTCAAAGACTCTGGAATAAAATTCTATCTTTTTTAGGAAAAGAAATTAGAAAGAAAAAACCAGAAATAAAAAAAGAGGTCCAGAAAGAAACCGAGGAAATGAAGGAAGATATCCCTAGGGTTGGCGAGTCTCTTTGGCAAAGATTTATGGAATTAGTGAAATAATTTATTGTGCGACATTTATCTTGTTATATCTTATACCTTTACCTTATGTTTATTGGGCGACATTAAAAGCTGAAAATCTAAAATAAAATTTTGCTCTTTTAAAATCTTTAATTTTGAAGTATAGAAAGGAGGTAAAAAATGAAAAATAAGCAAAAAATAAAATGCCCGAACTGCGGAATCACTATGTGGATTGTTAGAGAAACAGAAGATGTTGTTTTGTTCGAATGTCCAAACTGCGGCAGAAAAAAAAAGAAAATTAAAAAAAAAGAAGTTTATGTCCAACATTAACTTCGGCAAACAAGAACCGTTATAATATAACTAAAACGGTTCTTTTTTTATGACTTAATAATAAAGGACATTAATAAAGAGGGAGGGGGAGATTTTTACCCTTGACAGGCATTAATAGGCCATTTAATATAAAGGTAGAAAGGTTCGCATAATAATACTTAAGCGAACCTTATAATAAGGTTTGCTTAAAGTAGATTAGATTATGCAAACTTTGAAAAAGTTCGCATAATCTAATCCTTATTTATCAAAGTATTATAATGAAAAAAAGTTTAAAAGCCATTCCCCTCCATTTAAATGATTTTCTTGACTGGCTTGATATTGAGAAAGGACTTTCTTCAAAATCTCAGGAAAATTATGAAAGGTTTATAAAAAGATTTTTCTTTTGGCTAAAAACAGATAAATTAGAAAATCTAAAACCCCACCAATTAACCCCTGATCATATCTGGCAATACCGTGTTTTTCTTTCTCGTAAATATCCCTCAAGAACGAATAAACCGCTTAAAAGAAGCACCCAGAACTACTATTTAATCGCTCTGAGGGCCCTTCTAGGCTATTTTTCGGCTAAAGACATAATATCACTGCCGGCCGACCGAATAAAGCTCCCAAAGGATATTAAAAGCGGAAACACGGTAAAATTCCTTGATTTAGAACAAATTAAAAAGCTCTTGTTAGCTCCTGATATAAAAAAAGAAAACGGTCTAAGAAACAGGGCTATTTTAGAAATATTATTCTCCACTGGCCTTAGAATAGCTGAGTTAACAGCGCTAAACCGCGAACAGATTAAACCAAAACCGGAAACAGAAGAAACAGAACTCGGAATTATAGGAAAAGGAAGCAGGCCGCGAACAGTTTATCTTTCCAAAAGAGCGATAAGCCATCTAATTGAATATCTGAAATCAAGAAAAGATAAAGAGAAAGCGTTATTTATCAATTATAGAAGTAAGAAAAACGCTCCCCGGAGATTAACGGCCCGAGCCATTGAAAAAATTATCAAAAAGTACGCTATTTCGGTTGGTTTGCCCATTACCACCACCCCCCATGTTCTACGCCATAGTTTTGCCACGGATTTATTAAACCAAGGAGTAGATTTAAGAACTGTTCAGGAGTTTTTGGGACATAAAAATATTACTGCTACCCAAATTTACACCCATGTTACCAATAAGAGACTTCGCGAGATTCATCAAAAATATCATAGCGGAAAAAGATTGGAATAATTGGATTTCTCTATTTGCCCGGTTTACGCTTCATTTATTGTTTATTTAGTTTATACATTATATAATAATATAATAATGTATTTGTCGCACCATAAAATATAAACTAAACAAAACATAATAAAGCAAACGTCGCACAATAAAATAGCGCCGCAAATATAAAATACAATGACCCAAAATACTAAAAAAAATACATTAGAGGGTCGAATTAATAGACTAATAGCCGAAGAAAGTTTTTTTGACCTACAGTTTAGAAGAGATGTCCGTTACGAACGGCCCAATCATCCCATCTATTATAGATGGAAGG
>CAYQNN010000024.1:0-7723 GCA_964418955.1 uncultured Candidatus Saccharibacteria bacterium
CTTACGAAGGGGCAAAACTTCATACTGCTACTCATCTATTGCATGCTGCTTTAAGAGAGGTTTTGGGAGACCATGTTAGGCAAATGGGTTCCGATATTACTTCCCAGCGCCTTCGTTTTGATTTTTTTCATCCGAGTAAAATGACAGAGGGAGAAATAAAAGAAGTTGAGGAAATGGTTAATCAAAAAATCAAAGAGGATTTAGAAGTCAAAAAGGAAGGAATGTCTTACGAAGAAGCAATAAAGTCAGGCGCTTTGGCATTTTTTAAGGAAAAATATCCTGAGAAAGTGAGCGTTTATTCTATTGGGAGCCCTTTGGATTCCTCAGGGCAAGTTTTTTCAAAAGAGATCTGCGCCGGTCCTCATGCTAAACGCACTTCAGATCTCGGTAAATTTAAAATTATTAAAGAGAAATCTTCAGGAGCTGGCGTTCGGAGAATTCGGGCGATTTTAAAATAAAAAAAGCACCTACTAATTTTCGGTGCTTTGAAAGAAATAAAAATTGGGTCTATCCCTGTTTTCTATGAAATAAACGATGGCATTGTATGTTCGTTTATTTCATGTGCGAAGCGTTTTATTCGAAATCGAACATAAGCCAGCTGAAACCTCCTGAAAGAAGTGAGGCTATAGTTCCATAAATAAGAATAAATACAATCCTTTTTAAAATAAGACTTTTGATAGTAATACAATCAGTAATATCTGGAAGCATAAACACTAAAAGAGTCACAGCAGGAAACGAAATAAGTAATCCTATAATTAGATTAGTTTTAAACGTACATCTAGGAAACCCTCTTTTGCCTTCTTGCTTACTTTCTTTTTCTTGTTTTCCCATTTTTTCTCCTTTTTAAAGAACAATTTATTTTTTTGATTCCGATACTAATAGCATTATAACAAATTAAATTATAGTTGGCAAGATTTTTACAGAGGCCCGATCTCTGTCAATCATTGATTTGGGACTTTTAAAACTGTTTGAGATTTGTTAAAATTAAATAATGAGCCCTAATTTTCTTAGAAAAAAAATTCGCCATAATAAATTTTTAATTTTAGATATCGGCACAGAGGCAGTAAAAGTATTAATTTTTAAAAGAGAACCGGCGGTCGGCAATAAAAGGAAATTTTTAGCTGGCAGATATGTCAAAAATGTTGTTTTAGGCGCCTCTACTCAATATCTTGAAAAATATGGTATTTTTGATAGTAATGATTTTGAGAATGATGTTTTAAAAAACGCTATTTTAAAAGCGTTAAGTGAAGCTTATCAAAATTTTGTTTTTTTTTCCAAAAAAGAAGATAGAAAAAAAAGTTGCCGGGCCTGGGCTAAATGGCCCGCTATAATCAGTTTACCTTCCAATATTCTCCGAGGAAGAATTTTTGTAGCTAGTTTTTTGCGGAAGAAACAAAATTGTTCGAAAATTTCTGAATCGGAGGAAAAAGATATTTATCAACAAGTTTTTAAAGAAGCTAAGGAAAAAATTTCTCTGAAATTCAGCGAGGATGCTGGTATCTTACCTACTGAGATTCAATGGACTGCTTTGAAAATTATTCAGGTAAAAATTGATGGATATCCAGTGTCGGGTCTTTACGGATATAAGGCGAAAAATTTAGAGGTTAGAATTTTAGCGGTTTTTTTACCTAAGGATTATTTCAAGAAGATTAAGAAAATCGTCGCGGAACTGAAATTAAAGGTTTTGAGAATAGCTCATACGGCAGAAGTTTTACCCGTTATATTTGATAAAAACAGAAAAGATGGCATTTTTATCGATGTCGGTGGAGAAGTTAGCCAAATTTTTTTAGTAAAATCGGGTTTTTTAAAAAAAATCAATGAATTCAAAAGCGGCGGAAAAATATTTTCTCAACAGTTAGCTAGTATCTTAGGCATTGACGAAAAAACAGCCAGGATTTTAAAAGAAGAATATTCTAAAAAACTTTTAAGTCCCGGGGCGATGAACAGAGTTAAGGAAATACTTTATCCGGGAAGAAAAGATTGGCATAAGTGCTTGAAAGATAAAATGAAAGATATTGGTTCGGAAGAATTTTTTTCTCCTAATATTTTTCTTTTTGGCGGAGGAAGTATGCTTCCCGAAATCAAAGAAGTTTTAGAGGAAGACCAGATAGTTGGCCTAAATAATCTTCCTGTTTCTCAGCCATTTAGTGTAAATTTTATTTATCCGAGCGATTTAAATAATATGGAAGATATAACAAAGTCTTTAAAGAGTCCAAAAAATATACCACCCTTACTTAATATTTTTTAATTATGGCAAAAAAATTTTTTGATATTGTTCCTCCCCCAAGAAAAAGAGAATCTCCCCAAAGGATTGAGCTTGGATACAAGGGGGAAAAAGAAAAAAAAGATATTTTTGGTAGTTTGCAATCAAGCAAGTTTGGAAAAAGCAAAAATTTTGAGCAAAGAAGAAATACGGCCGTGTCGGCAGGCGTAAAGATTTTATTTTTTTCTTTAATTTTTTTAATTTTAGCAGGAATTTTTGGTTTTTTAATTTTTTCCAAGGTAAAAGTTGAAATCTGGCCAGAAACGGCAATATCAGCCTTTGAAACAAATATTAATATAGAAATAGAGAAAAGCGGACCAGACCTTGAGGCAAGAATTATTCCCGGGAAAGTTTTTGAAGATCAAAGAACCGCCTCAAAAGAGTTTTCTGCTTCCGGCAAAACAATGAAAGAGGAAAAAGCGAAAGGCGTAATTAGGGTATTCAACGAATATTCCGTTTCTGCCCAGGGACTGCTTCCTAACACTCGTTTTGTTTCTGACAAAGGAAAGCTGTTTCGTTCGCTGAAAAGAGAGGTTATTCCAGGAGGACATTACGAAAAAGGGAAGCTTGCAGCGGGATTCGTTGATATTGAAGTTATAGCCGCTGAACCAGGAGAGGATTATAATATTGGTCCCTCTACTTTTTCAATCCCAGGTTTTAAAGGAACCTCTAAATATACTTATTTTTATGGGAAATCATCTTCTCCCATGACGGCTGGTTTTAAGGGAGAAGTTTCTCAAGTTACGGACGACGACATAAAAAAAGCCGAATTGGCTTTAAGCGGCGAATTAAAAGAAGAAAGCAAAAATTTTTTAAAAAAAATTATTCCCGTCGATTATATTTTGTTAGACGAAACAATTTTTCAAGATATTAAAGAAAGCAATAGTTCACTAAAAGCCGGCTCTGAGGGAGAATTATTTAATCTTCAGATAAAAGTAGAATCTAAGGGAGTGGGATTTAGAAAATCAGATATAGATGAATTTATTAGACAATTTATCGCCTCAAATATTTCAGAAGATGAAACATTTGAAAAAGAATCATTGGGAGTAAACTATTCTCTTAAATTACCTCCGTTATCAACGGGAAATGGCGCAGATAATATTCTGGAATCAGAAAAAATTATTTTAGATGTAAAAGTTAAAGCTAAAATTTATCAAAATATAAATTTGGGCGAGCTTAAAAAAGCGCTTGCCGGCAAATCATTAAAAGAAACAAGAATGTTTTTAGGAGATTTGCCTCGGCTAACAAAAGTTGAAATAAAATCTTGGCCGTTTCTGAGAAGAAAAATTCCAGATGATATGAATAAAATTGAATTAAAACTAAAACTAAACCCTGACAGGTAGAAAAAATTTAACTGCCTTTGGCAATAGATGTTTTGTTGCCCAAAACACTCTGTCAAATTTCTCCTATTAGGTTGACTAATTTAATAAATTTTGTTAAATTAAATAATTATATAAAAATGGTGAACCTTGATAAAAATAAGTATCGAAAGAATGGTATTGTTACAGAGGCTTTGCCTAGTCTTAATTTTCGGGTGCAGCTTGACGGTGGAAAAGAAATAATTGCTCATCTCGCCGGAAAATTAAGAATTCACAGGATTAAAGTTTTGCCAGGAGATAAAGTTACAGTAGAGATGAGTTCTTATGACGAGAACCGGGGAAGAATAGTATATAGAGGAAGATAACCACAATGCCAATCAATGTATGTTAATTATACGAGTATTCGTATAATTTAATTATTAAGTATAATTCGTCTGGCTGCCCTGCCTATTACCGCCTGCTTGCCCTGATCGCAAGCAGGCGGTAGACAGTATATTACGATTCTATGAAAGTAAGGTCTTCAGTAAAAAAAATTTGTAAAGATTGTAAAACCGTTAGAAGAAAGGGAAGGGTTTATATTATTTGTAAAAAAAATCCCAAACATAAACAACGACAAGGATAGTAATAAATCAAAAATCAAAAATCAAAAATCAAAATGATAATGTAGAATGTAAAGAGGATTAAATTCAAAAAGAATTTTTTAAATTTTTAAACTTTTTACATTTTAATCTTTCATTTTACATTTTGACTTTTACATTTTGATTTTAAGCGAAGCGAACATGCCACGTATTGCTGGGATTAACATCCCGAAAGAAAAACAAATAAAGATAGCTTTAACTTATATATATGGAATAGGGTTGTCTTTAAGTAAGAAAATTTTAGAAGAAGCGGGGATAAATTACAACCGTCAAGCATCTAAGTTGACCACAGAGGAGATTAACAAACTTAAGGATATGATTGAAAAAAAATACAAAATTGAAGGCGAGCTTAGAAGAGAAAAAATGATGGATATTAAAAGATTAAAAGATATAGGTTCCTGGCGGGGAGTAAGACATATTAAAAGTTTGCCTGTTCATGGGCAGAGAACAAAGAGTAATAGTAGAACTATTCGAGGAAATGTAAGAAAAACAGTAAGTTCGGGAAAGAAAGCAGCCCCGGCGCCTAAATAAAATCAAAAATCAAAGAGCAAAAATCTCTATAGAGCCGAGCTCTCGAGCTATAGGCAAAATAACAATGCAAAATTCAAAATTATTAAATTTTAAAAATAACTATTTTTTACTTTTTACGCTGTCATTTTGCATTTTGTTCTCGCTTGCGAGGAACTTGTTCTTATTTAATTTTTAAATTTAACTGACCCCGTCTTGGCGGGGGAAGGAATATGGGTAAAAAACGAATTATTCAAAAAAGTCAAGAAGAATTATTGAAAGAAAGGGAAAAGATTGAATCCAAGATGAAAAAAGAAATTAAAGTTACAACCCCCTTAAGAGTAAAAGAGGGGAATATTTATATTACTTCCAGTTATAATAATACCTTAATGACTCTTACCGATCCCCAGGGTAATGTTTTAACTTGGGTTAGCGCCGGTTCAATTGGGTTTAAAGGAACAAAGAAAGCTACAGCTTTTGCCGCTTCAAAAGTGGCGGAGGCTATATGCTCGGCGGCTAAAAAGCTAAAAATAGAGAAGATAATAGTATTTGTTAGAGGAGTTGGCTCGGGCCGGGAATCAGCCATAAGGTCGTTGGCTTCTCATGGACTGGAGATTGTTTCCATTAAGGATGTTACGCCAATTCCTCATAATGGCTGCCGGCCGCCAAAAGTAAGAAGGGCTTAATTTAATGAAGAATAATAAATGTAAAATTTGTCGGCGGCTTGGAGTAAAACTTTTTCTTAAAGGAGATAAATGCTTATCACCTAAATGTCCTATGGTAAGAAGGGCTTATCCTCCGGGAATACGCGGGAAAAGAAGGAAAAGAGGTATTACTGAATACGGAAAAGAATTAAAGGAAAAACAAAAAATAAAAAATTGGTATTATCTTAAAGAAAAACAATTTAAAAAATACGTAAAGGAACTTCTTAAAAAACGCGCAAAGACAGAAAATATAGCAGCTTTATTAATAAAGAAATTAGAGAGCCGTTTGGATAATGTAGTCTTTCGTTTAGGTTTTTCTTCTTCTCGTATCCAAGCGCGGCAGTTTGTTAGCCATAATCATTTTTTAGTTAACGGGAAAAGAACTAATACTCCTTCTTGTCAAGTAAGAAAGGGAGATAAGATAAGTTTAAATCCAAAATCGCGGAAAAAAAATGTTTTTCAAAATCTCCCTGCTGTTCTAAAAAAATATAAACCTCCTTCTTGGCTCAAATTGAATGTCGGAAAGTTAGAAGGAGAAATTATTGGTGAGCCGTCTTTAGAAGAAACAGCTCCCCCAGCTGAAATTTCATCGATTTTTGAGTTTTATTCAAGGTAAAAGCGCGATACTAATATGCCAATGCATACTAATTATACGAATATCTCTATTTCATAATTTATTATTTATTTGTATTATTAGTATGTATTAGCCTGCCCGCATCCCGCTTCCAGCGGGAAGCGTTGCAGGCGGGTATATTGGCATCGATTTATTATGATTCTCTTACCAAAATCACCTAAAATTATTGACAAAAAAGAAAACTGGGCTCGTTTTGAAATAGAATCTTTGTACCCAGGATATGGTATAACTATTGGTAATTCGCTCAGGAGAGTTCTATTTTCTTCTCTATCGGGCGCGGCGGTTACTCAGGTGAAAATTAAAGGAGTTCAGCATGAATTTTCAGTTATTCCGGGAGTTTTAGAAGATGTGATTGCCATTATGATGAATTTGAAGAAAATGAGGTTTAAAATATATACAGACGAACCCCAAAAAGCGGTACTTGAAATCAAAGGCCTGCCTGCCGGCAGGCAGGAGAAAAGCGTTAAGGGTTCTGATTTTAAATTTCCTACCCAAGTTGAATTAGTCAGTAAATTCTGTCATATTGCCACTGTCACTGATAAAAAGACGGAATTAGAAATGGAAATTCAAATTGAAAAAGGCATTGGCTACCAACCAGTTGAACAATATAAAAAACAGAGGAAATCAGAGATAGGGATGCTTCCCATAGATGCTATTTTTACACCGATTAAAAGAGTAAACTATAAGGTTGAAAATATGCGAGTAGGCGAAAGAACAGATTTTGATAGGTTATATTTGGAAATTACAACTGACGGGACAATTACGCCGGAAGAAGCATTTTGGCAGGCATCGGATATTTTAGTTAAACATTTTTCTTTATTTGTCGAAAATTTTAAACCTTCTGAGAAAGAGGAAATATATAAAGAAAAAAAATCCCTTAAGGTTAAGTCTTCCGTGATTAAAGAGAAAGGCAAAAAAGAGGATAAAAAATTGAAGAGAAAGGCAAAAAAGGAACCGAAGAGAAAACCGAAGAAAAAAAATAAATAATAATCTTTTGCTATTTTGCTATTTTAGCGATATAAGACCTAAGTATTATGAAAAAACTCAAACAAGGCAGAAAGTTTTCAAGAAAAAAGAACCAGCGCAAGGCCTTATTGAAATTACTGGCAAGGGCTATTTTTTTATCTGGGAAAATAAGAACTACAGAAGCAAAGGCTAAAGAAGTTTCGGGTTTCGCGGAAAAATGTATAACCTGGGCAAGAAAAGGTGATTTGCCTTCAAGGAGAATTTTACTTAAATATTTTTCCAAAGATTTAGTTAAAAAATTAATAGATGAAATAGGGCCAAGGTATAAAAATAGAAAAGGAGGGTATACGAGAATAATTAAGTTAGGACCAAGGAAATCAGACGGAGCAAAGATGGCAATTATAGAATTAGTTAAATAAAAAATCCAAAATCCTAATGACTAATGATCAACCAAGCTCCAATCCCCAATGCCCAAAAAATAGTTGGGATTTAGGGAATTGGGATTTGGACATTGGGATTTAATTAATTTATGGAGCGTAAAACATATACAATTGATGCCACAGATAAAATTTTGGGGCGATTGGCAACTAAAGTCGCTATTCTTCTGCGTGGCAAGGAGAAATCGGATTTTATGCCTAATAAAGATGGAGGAGATTTTGTTATTATAAAAAATATTAAGAAGATTCGTTTAA
>CAYQNN010000025.1:0-1907 GCA_964418955.1 uncultured Candidatus Saccharibacteria bacterium
ATTTTTTAGGCAAAAAAAATTCCGGAAAAGGGACTTATGCCAAGATGTTTAAAGAGGTAGTTGACAAAGACAAAATAGAACATTTTTCAATAGGGGATATGATCCGTGAACTTGATAAAATTATGGCAGATGCAAACAAAAAGAAGGAATTGATTGTTTTTTTAGAAAAAAACTATCGGGGCTTTCTGTCTTTAGATAAAATAATTGCTTCTTTGGAGGAAAGAAGCACTAAGACTCTTTTGCCCTCTGAATTAGTTTTGGCCGTGGCAAAAAGAGAAATAGCAAAGAAAGGGAAAAAAGCTCTTTTTATTGACGGCTTTCCCCGGGACTTAGACCAGGTTTCTTATTCGTTGTTTTTTCGGGACTTAATTGATTATCGAGATGATCCCGATGTTTTTGTTTTAATTGATGTGCCGGAGGCAGTAATTGATGAAAGAATAAAATATAGAGTAGTTTGTCCTCTTTGCCAAACATCAAGGAGTTTAAAGCTCCTTCCAACAAAAAAAGTTGGCTTTGATAAAAAAGAAAATAAATTTTATTTATTATGCGATAATTCTGAATGTAACGGCTTACGAATGGTTCAAAAAGAGGGAGACGAACTGGGAATAGAACCGATAAGAGAGAGATTAAAAACAGATGAAGGATTAATAAAACGGGCTTTTTCTCTCCATGGGATTCCAAAAATTCTTTTGAGAAACTCTGTTCCGGCAGAAAAAGCAGAAGAGTTTGTTAACGATTATGAAATTACCCCGGAATACAGTTACCAATGGAACGAAAAAACGGAAAAAGTGGAAATAAGCGAAAAACCTTGGCAGGTTTTGGACGATAAAGGAATTCCTTGTTATAGTTTAATGCCTCCGCCGGTAGTAGTTTCTTTAATTAAGCAGACAGTTAAGGTCTTAGCTCTTTAATCTGTCGTTGAAGTCAGACTTCAACAAGTTCAAAATTTCCAATTTGACAAGACATTTTGGCAAATACTATAATGAAAGTAGCCCTGCCAACCTAGTTAGATTCTGGACTATAATTATTTTCTAGGGAATCTTATATCTATACTTGCCTTGGCGAGTATGTGCGGATACCCACTTGAATAATTCTCCAAGAATTCTTTTTAGGATAAGACCCACTGCACAATGCCCAATAAGTCATTGGAAGCTCAAAATTAAGATGAGGTCAAGACGCGACGACGAAGGTGTGTCCTCTGGACACATCGAGGAGGAAGCAACGCAGAGATCGTTTAATTTTGAGCTTTCCCAAGGGGAAGGGGACCAGGATATTTTTTATTCTGGTGTTGTTGCTCCTCGCTTATGTATCCCAGAGGATACACTGCACTCGTCGTGCCTATCCAGAAGAAAAAATCTCTCTGGTCAATGGTTTGCTGGTATTGCGCAGGGGGTCTATGCAGGGCTTTAAATACAAAGAGTTTGGTCTATGCAGGGCTTTAATTTTATAATAAAAACCCCGCTTCGGCGGGATTTTTTAATTGCTAAAAATTGTCGGGGTGCCGGGATTCGAACCCGGGTCACACGCACCCCATGCGCGCATACTACCACTGTACTACACCCCGCATTCTAAATTTTTAATTCCCAATTTTCCCTATATGGGCGAGCCTATCGGGCTATAGTTAATCAATTTTTAATGATTTAATTTTAAAAGTTTAGAACTTTAATTATTATTTGTAAAATTAAAAATTAAAAATTAGAAATTCACTTTCTCTTAGAAAGTGCCTTGATGCATTTGGCGCAAGCTAAAACCCGCTTGCCTCGGAAAGGAATTGCTTTCTTTGGAGACCTTGCGTCTTGAGGGATAATCACCCATTGCAAGTTGGGATATTTTCTCTTTTTTCCTGTTGGGTTATATTTTCCCCGAAGTTTTTTCAACTTCTGGACCATTATTGATTTTTTTCCGCA
>CAYQNN010000025.1:2007-7681 GCA_964418955.1 uncultured Candidatus Saccharibacteria bacterium
ATTTTTTCCATTGTTATCCATGAGGTTTCTCACGGAGCAATGGCATATCATTTAGGCGACCCGACGGCAAAATACGCCGGCCGTCTTACTTTAAATCCTTTGAAACATTTAGACCCGATTGGTTCGGTTATTTTACCTCTTATGTTAGTTATCATAAGAAGTCCAATACTTTTCGGTTATGCTAAGCCGGTGCCTATTAACCCTTATAATTTTCGAGACCAAAAATACGGTTCTTTAAAAGTATCGTTAGCCGGACCGGGAGCAAATTTGGCAATCGCCATATTTTTTGGCTTGCTTTTAAGATTTCTTCCCCTGTTATTATTATCTTCCGGACTTATCCAAATGTTCTCTTATATTGTCTATATTAATATCTTATTGGCAATATTTAATTTGTTACCCATTCCTCCCTTAGACGGTTCTTATGTTCTTTTCACCTTTCTTCCTCCTTCAATGCAAAATGTAAAAATATTTTTGCAGCAATTTGGTTTTTTTATTTTAATTTTTATAATTCTTTTCTTGTTTCCCTGGATAGCGTTTGTTATTAATTTGATATTTTCTTTAATCTGTGGATTTTCATTACCTTTACTTTAGTTTAAATCCTACACTCTTTAAATATTATATGTCGTTGACAAATTTAAAAATTTTTGATAACTTATCTTTATAAACACAACGCGCTTAATTATTTTATTTTTGGATTTTGATTTGTCATTTTGCATTTTGCTCTCGCTTGCGAGGAACTTGTTCCTTTTTGCATTTTGATTTTTCTATCATGCCTACAATTCATCAGCTTATAAAAAAAAATAGAAAGAAGAAAAAGAAGCGTTCCAAAATGCCTGCTTTAAATTTTGGTTTTAATGTTCTTAAAAATAGGCCAAGAAGATATTCTTCTCCCTTCAAGAGGGGCGTTTGTCTTAAAGTTTTTACCGCTACTCCCAAAAAACCGAATTCTGCTCTTCGGAAGGTGGCTCGGGTTCGTTTAACAAATGGAATGGAGGTTACTGCTTACATCCCTGGAGAAGGACATAATTTACAGGAACACTCGGTTGTGATTATCAGGGGAGGAAGGGTTAAAGATTTACCGGGAGTAAGATATCACGTGATAAGAGGGGTTTTGGATACCGGTGGAGTGGAAGCAAGAAAACAAGGAAGAAGTAAATACGGAACGAAAAAAATCAAAAAATAATATGGCTAGACAAAAAAAAATAAAAAAGTTTCCCATTAATCCCGATTCTGTCTACAACGATATTACCGTTGCTAAATTTATTAATCAAATTATGAAAGGGGGGAAGAAAACGATAGCCAGGAAGATTATTTATGGAGCCTTTGATATCATTAGAGAAAAAACAAAAAAAGAGCCGTTAGAGGTTTTTGAAACAGCCATAGGAAATGTCTCGCCGTTGCTTGAAGTAAAATCCAAAAGGGTTGGCGGAGCAACTTATCAGGTTCCAATAGAGGTGAAAGGAAATAGAAAGTTAGCTTTGGCTATGCGTTGGATAATCCAGGGAGCTAAACAGAAGAAAGGAAAACCAATGAAGGAAAAATTAGCGGCTGAGTTAATGGATGCCGCGAATAATACAGGATGGGCGATTAAAAAGAAAAGCGATACTCACCGAATGGCAGAAGCAAACAGAGCATTTGCTCATTTTGCCTGGTGAGTTTCCTCCGCTTTGCCTCGGTCAAAATCAAAAATCCCTAGACCGTCCCGCTTTCAGCGGAACAGCGGGATAGGCAAATATAAAAAATCAAAATGATAAATCAAAATGATAAATCAAAATATAAAAAGGGTTATCTTTGGATTTAATTCTTTTTGCATTTTAATCTGTTATTTTCCATTTTGATTTTTGCATTTTGCACTTTTAACATGCCACGTCAGTATCCAATTGAAAAAATTAGAGATATCGGCATCATTGCTCATATTGATGCAGGTAAAACAACCGTTACGGAACGGGTGCTTTTTTATACCGGAATTTCTCATAAAATTGGCGAGGTCCATGATGGCCAGGCTATTATGGATTGGATGGAACAGGAAAAAGAAAGAGGAATTACCATTACCTCGGCGGCTGTTACTTGTTTTTGGATACCGGGAAATCTTGCCAGAGAAAAAGAGAACGAGTATAGGATAAATATTATTGATACTCCCGGACATATTGATTTCACGGCCGAAGTTCAAAGGTCCCTTAGGGTTTTAGACGGAGCAGTAGTTGTCTTTGACGGAGTAGCCGGAGTGGAGCCGCAATCAGAAACCGTCTGGCGCCAGGCAGATAAGTTTGAGGTGCCGAGGATTTGTTTTATAAATAAATTAGATAGATTAGGGGCTTCTTTTAAAAAAAGTTTTGATTCCATCCTGAAAAAACTTTCCTCTAATGCCGTTGCTATGCAAATACCAATCGGAGAAGAAGACAAACATCAAGGGGTAATAGACCTTTTAAAAATGAAAGCCTTGAAATTTGAGGGTGATTTTGGCCAAATAGTAAAAGAAGAGGAAATCCCCGAAGAGTTATTAGCTGAAGCTAAAAAGTGGCGGGAAAAAATGATTGAAAAAATTGTTGCCGAAGACGAGAAAGGACTGGAGCAATATTTATCCGGCGAGCAAGTTCCAAACAAAAAATTAAAAAAGATTTTAGCTGAATCTGTACTGAGTTATAAACTAATTCCGGTGTTCTGCGGTTCTGCTTTAAAAAATAAAGGCGTTCAGCCTTTGCTTGACGCTGTTTGCGATTATCTTCCCAACCCTAAAGACCTACCTCCGGTAAGAGGAATAGACCCCAAGACCGGTAAAGAAATTGAGAGAAAAGCCGAAGATTCGGAAAAATTTTCCGCCCTTGCTTTTAAGGTAGCGGCCGACCCTTATGTGGGGACTTTAACCTATTTCCGTGTTTATTCCGGTTCCTTGACAAGCGGTTCCTATGTGTTAAACTCAACAACAAATGAAAAGGAAAGAATCGGCCGAATTTTAAGGATGCACTCGGCCGAAAGAGAAGAGGTAAAAGAAGTTTTTACCGGAGACATTGCGGCAACGGTTGGGTTAAAAAATACTCGAACCGGACATACTCTTTGCGGAGAAGGACATCCGATTGTTCTCGAGAATATAACTTTTCCAGAGCCGGTTATTTCTATTCGGATTGAGCCTGAATCTAAAGCCGACCAAGAAAAAATGGGATTAGCTCTTAAAAAATTATCAGAAGAAGACCCAACTTTTAGGGTAAAAGAGGACTTAGAAACCGGCGAAACGATTATTTCTGGCATGGGTGAGTTACATCTTGATATTATCGTGGATAGGATGAAGAGAGAATTTAAGGTTAACGCTAAGGTCGGCAGGCCTCAGGTTGCTTATAAAGAAACAATTAGACAAGAAGCGGAAGCGGAAGGAAAGTATATCAGACAATCAGGAGGGAGAGGTCAATACGGCCATGTCTGGCTAAGGGTTAAACCTAAAACCAGGGGAGAGGGATTTGATTTTATTGATAAAATCAAAGGAGGAATTATCCCGAAAGAATTTATTCCGGCGGTAGGGAAAGGAGTGAAAGAAGCAGCCGATAAAGGAATTGTAGCAGGTTATCCAATGATAGATTTAGAGACAACCTTGTATGACGGGTCTTTTCATGAAGTTGATTCTTCCGAAAATGCCTTTAAAATTGCCGGTTCAATTGCTTTTCAGTCAGCGGTCAGAAAAGCAAAACCGGTTCTGTTAGAACCGATTATGAAATTAGAAGTTGTTATCCCTTCAGGGTTTCTCGGAGATACTATTGGAGATTTGTCAGCTCGGCGAGGAAGAATTGAGGAGACTAAAGACAGATTAAACTTAAAAATTATTGACGCTAAAGTTCCTTTAGCCGAAATGTTCGGTTATGCGACAGGATTAAGGTCATTAACAGAAGGAAGGGGAACATTTACGATGGAGTTTGACCGTTACGAAGAAGTGCCTCAGAATATATCCCAAGAAATTATAGAAGGGAAGAGGCGATAAAGGGCGCGGGGCTCGTCGCTTATCCCGCTTATAGCGGGACTTCACTCCTCCTGCCTCGAATCTGAATAAAATTCGCTCCGCTAAATTGATTCTTGTTCGAATCCCACACCCTAAGTTGACATTTTTTTTAAAAAATAATAAGATAGTATTATAATCAGTTTCTTAGCTTCTTAGCTGATGAGCTTATTAGGGATAAAAATTTTTCATTCAGACCTAAAAAGCTAAAAAGCTACAAGCTAATAAGCTAAAAAATTATGGCAAAAGAAAAATTTGAAAGAAAAAAACCTCATATAAATATTGGCACCATTGGTCATGTTGACCATGGAAAGACCACTTTAACGGCTGCAATTTTGCATGTTTTAAGTTTAAAGGGTTTAGCCAGTAAAGAAAGAAGTGTTGACCAAATTGACGCCGCTCCGGAAGAGAAAGCCAGAGGCCTTACGATTTCTGTTTCTCATCTGGAGTATGAATCGGAAAAAAGGCATTATGCCCACATAGACTGTCCCGGACACGCCGATTATATTAAAAATATGATTACCGGAGCCGCTCAGATGGACGGCGCGATTTTGGTAGTATCTGCCCCTGATGGCCCTATGCCCCAAACCAGAGAACATGTTTTGCTTGCCCGCCAGGTTGGCATACCTTCAATAGTTGTTTTTCTTAATAAAACAGATATGGTAGACGACCCGGAGATTATTGATTTAGTTGAATCGGAAGTTCGGGAACTTTTAAAGAAATATGATTATCCCGGAGATGAAATTCCAGTAATCCGCGGTTCTGCCTTAAAAGCATTGGAAGTTAAATCAGCTGACGATGAAGCAGCTAAACCAATTTTAGACTTAGTTAAATCTTTAGATGAATATATACCAGAACCCGCTCGGGATACGGATAAGCCGTTTCTAATGGCAGTTGAGGATGTTTTTTCTATTGAGGGGCGAGGGACTGTTGCTACCGGAAGAATAGAAAGAGGAATAATTAAAGCTAACGAGGAAGTAGAATTGATTGGTTTAAAAGACACTAAAAAGACAGTAGCTGTCAGTATAGAAATGTTTAATAAAATTCTTGATGATGGAAGAGCGGGAGACAATGTTGGCATTCTGCTTAGAGGACTTAAAAAAGAAGAAGTTGAAAGAGGACAAGTTTTAGCTAAACCGGGAACAGTTACTCCTCATACCGAATTTGAAGGAGAAATTTATATTTTGACTAAAGAGGAAGGCGGTCGTCATACCCCTTTCTTTAAGGGATATAAACCACAGTTTTATATTAGGACTACTGACGTAACCGGTGATGTAGTTTTGCCAGAGGGGACAGAAATGATTATGCCTGGCGATACGGTTAATTTAAATGTTAAATTAATGTCCCCTGTTGCGCTTGAAGAAAAACAGAGGTTTGCTATTAGAGAGGGCGGAAAAACAGTTGGCGCTGGAGTGGTAGTGAAAATAACAAAATAAGCAAGAAAAAAATATATCGAGTATAGGGTACGGGATTTGAACCAGAGTCAAGTTTAGAAACGAAAGAATGGGTTAAGTTCGAGGAAGGACGACGAAGGTCCCGCTAAAAGCGGGATTAAGGAGGAGTGACGAACCTGCCTGCAACGCCTTCGGCGTAGCCGATGCGGGCAGGGAAATTGACCCATTCTTTCACTTCCCTTCGGGCAGGCGAATTTTATCCAGCTTCTTCGTTACTCGTCGCTTATGTGTTCTAAAG
>CAYQNN010000026.1:0-7481 GCA_964418955.1 uncultured Candidatus Saccharibacteria bacterium
CTCTTTTTACTATTTTTAGGGCTGCTTTAGCTTGTTCTGTTTCTATAAAAATCCTTTCCCGAGAAGAAATCAAGCTAAAATCAATCTCTCCCTTTCTAAGAAAAAAACGAAGATTATTAACTAATCTTTTCTGAAAAAGCCTTCTTACTCCTTCTGATTTCAAAAACAATTCTCCGTATGCAATTAATATTCCTTTTTTGGATTGATTTTTCATGACAAGATCATCGGAGAACCGTTCTCCGTTAGTTAACAGAGAACGGGTCTCTGGTAACTTTTAGTTTATTATTCCGCCACCAAGCAGCTCCTGGTCTTTGCCCGCCTGCCGCTCGCCTGCCGGCGAGGCAGAACGAGGCAGGTAAAAAACAACTGACTGGCCGGGGGTGATTGCTCTTTGAGATTTTGAAAAAACCACTTTAATTTTACCATTTTTCTGCTTACTAATCACAGTTGAAGCTTGCTTGTGCTTATATCTTATTTTAGTTTTTATTTTCAATGGAAGTTTTGGCGCTTTTCCTGAGATCCATTTAATATTTTTAGCAATTAATTCTTTTTTATAAAGGTCTTTTTCATTTTTGGTGACAACTAAAATATTTTCCCTTAAATCTTTTTTTAAAACATAAAATGGCCCGCCGGGAAGTTCTATCCCCTTTCTTTGACCGATGGTATAAAACCACAAACCTTGATGTTCGCCGATTATTTTCCCCTTGGTATCAATAATCTTGTTTACCCCGTAGTGAACTTGTTCTACTATGGGGCCTGGTTTTAGCATAAGGTATCTTTTTAAAAAATTATCGACCTTAGTTTGAATAAAGCAGATTTCCTGCGATTCCGGAATATTTAAAACCGGCAATTTAAATTCTTTAGCAAGTTTTCTAACCTCACTTTTTGTATAACCTCCCACGGGAAATAAAGTTTTTCTAAGTATTTTCTGATTCAACTGCCATAAAAAATAGGACTGGTCTCTATTCTTATCTCTCCCTTTCAATAATTTGCCCTCTTTTATTCTTGCATAATGACCCGTAGCAATATAGTCAGCATTAAACACTGAAAGCTCTCTAAATAAAAACTTAAATTTTATTTCTTTATTGCAAACAACGCAGGGATTTGGAGTTATTCCTTTTTTATATCCCTCTATAAAAGGTTTTATTACTTTTTCCTCAAACTCTTTTCTGATATCTAAAACTTGAAAAGAAATATTAAGTTTTTTGGCAATTGCTTTAGCCCTTTTCTCGTTCTCTTTGGAAGATTTTAACTTATCTAACTTCATAAAAATTCCAATAACATCAAGACCAGTTTCTTTCAACAAAGCCGCGGCCACGCTGGAATCAATTCCACCCGACATCGCTATTATTACTTTCTCGCCCCGCACTGAGCTTGCTCTGGTGCAGGGTTTATTTTTTAATCTTCTCATATTTTTACCTTATCATAATAAAATATTTTTAAAACAAGCCCCGTAGTGAAAATTTGACTACCTTTGGCAAATAGTGTTTTGCTGCGCAAAACACTTGTCAAATTTCTACTACGGGGCAAGAAAAAAGACCTAAAAATTATCTCAGGTATTTTATTCTTTTATTATAGAATCTTTTCGGAATATATTTTTGGTATTTTTACCCTCGCACCAAACAAGGATATGCCCGCCAAAGCGAGCAAAAAGACAAAGTTAGTCCTTGTTATGGTGTGAGGGCGCGATTAGAAAACGCCACTTGCGATGAGACCAATAAGCGCCGGCATAATCAATGCCAATTCTTTTAGTGGCTAAGATTTGAGATGGTTTTATTTTCTCGCCCCTGTCTTCCAGCCAAACGCTTTTGCTTTTTGTTAAATCTTCTCCATAAAATGATTTATCTAATTTTAAGTAACGGCAGAGCTTGCCCGGACCATTAGCTATAGAAATTTCTCCTTTCACCGGCTCAATAGCCCTAATAAGCGCGCATTCGGGTTTTCCTTTACCGGCAGTAGTAATATTCAATTGCCAATACATTCCATAGACCAAATAAATGTAGATATGCCCGCCAATTAAATATTCAATTTTATTTCGAGGAGTTATCTTCCCCTTATAAGAATGAGCCGCTTTATCTTGGGGGCCAATATAAGCTTCTGTTTCAATAATCTTCCCGATTAACTTCTTCTTCCCTGCCCTTCTAACGATATATTTACCCAAAAGTTTTTTGGCTACATCTAATGTTGGTTGGAGATAAAAATTTACAGCCAATTTCTTTTTCATCTTTATTTAAAAGTTCAGAAAGTAATTTTTAGGACAATCCGCAGTAAATTGGCTTAGTTTCCGCTGAAAGCGGAACAATTCGCGAGTAGCAGCGAGTTTTCGCTGGAAAAATTCGCATGTCCTAAAAATTATTTTCTGAGCGATTACTCTGTTCATTTTTTATATCGCTTCTTTATTTCCTTTTTTTCTTTTTCTATTTTCTGATGCCTTTTTTGAAGTCCTCCTGGAATTTTTTTCTTTTTCTTTGACAAATAATCGTAAACTGCTTCGGTCAAAGCGTCAACGCCAAGTAAAGAACAGTGTATTTTAATCGGCGGCAGACCGCCTAAAGAGTCAACAATTTTTTTACTGCCAATATTCATTGCTTCTTTTAAGGTTTTGCCCTTTACTAAATCAGTAATAATACTGCTGGTGCTTATTGCGGCAACACAGCCGAGAGTTTCAAATCTTATATCTTTGATTATTTCTTCTTTATTCTTATTTCTACCTACTTTAATATAAAGATACATTTCATCTCCGCAGATAATATTCCCTGCCCTTCCTAAACCGTCAGGGTTTTTTATTTTTCCATAGTTATGGGGATGTTTAAAATGCTCCATAACTTTTTTCGTATAAGATTTAATTTTTCTCATAATTTTTAGTCGTTATTTAAAAGGTGAAATTTCTCTTAATTTTTTTATAATGCCCGGCAAAACTCCTAAAAAATAATCAACATCTTCTTCTTTGGTCCATCTGCCAAGAGTTACCCTTAAAGAACCATGGGCTTCCCGCGGATCCAATCCGATTGCCAAAAGAACATAGCTTGGTTCTAATTTTGCCGAAGAACAAGCAGAACCGGTTGAAACGGCAATTCCTTTAAGGTCTAAGCGCATAATTAATGATTCTCCTTCAATAAAAGAAAAAGAGAAATTGGTATTATTCGGCAATCTCTTCTTGGGATGTCCATTTAAATAAGCCCCTCTTATTTTCAAAACATTTTTTATCAATTTGTCCCTTAATTTAATTAATCTTTGATTTTCTTTACTCATCTTTTTTTTACAAATTTCACAAGCCTTGGCAAAACCGACAATAGCCGGAACATTGACAGTTGAACTCCTTAAATCTATCTCCTGCCCTCCGCCATGTAAAATAGGCTCAATTCTAATTCCCTTTTTAATAAACAAACAAGCTGCCCCCTTGGGCCCATACATTTTATGAGAACTTGCAGTAAGCAAATCAACATTCATTTTATTCACATCAATTGAGATTTTGCCAAAACTTTGAACGGCGTCAGTGTGAAAATAAGGACCATATCTCACCTTCGGCTCGGTAGAACCTTGATTTTCGCTTCGCTCAAAATAAACCCTTTTTTGCCGACAAATCTTTCCGATTTTCTCAATCGGTTCAATTGTTCCTATCTCATTATTAGCGTGCATTATAGAAACTAAAATCGTTTCTTTTTTTATCGCTTTTTTAACATCTAAAGGAGAAATAATTCCGTATTTATCAACCGCTAAACGGGTTATCTTAAAACCCTGCCCCTCCAACCAGTTGGCGCTTTCTATAATACAAGGATGCTCAATTTGAGAAATAATAATATGCCTTCCCCTCTCTTTGTTGGCAAGAGCTACTCCTTTTAAAGCTAAATTATTGCTTTCCGTGGCAGAACTAGTAAAAATTATTTCATTCGCTTCAGCCCCTATTAAATCAGCTACTGTTTCTCTGCTTTTTTCCAGGGCTAATTTTGCCTCCTGTCCAAAACTATGAAGAGACATTGTATTGCCAAATTTCTTGTTAAAAAACGGCGTCATTGCCTTCATTACCCGAGAGTCAACCGGGGTGGCGGCGGCATAATCTAAATAAATTTTTCTATTTATCATAATACTATTTAATCAAGCTTTTAAGAGTAATAGAATTTAAAGTATCATCTAAAGAATCCTGGACTTTTTTCCAGACATTTTTTGTTAAACATTTTTTCGTCCTTTGACAGCCCAGGCAAGACAAGGAAATAGTTGTTCTTTCTAAAATCTTTACTACCTCTCCAGCTGTAATTTTCTGGGGTTTTCTAACTAAAAAATACCCTCCTTGAATGCCTTTCTTCGCCTTAACCAAACCTGTTTTTTCTAATTCAGAAATTACTTTCCCCAAATAATCAAAAGGTATTCCCTCTTTTTCGGAAATTGTTTTTAAAGAAATAACTTTTTTTTCAGCAAAAAATTTCGCCAAATAAACCATTGCTCGGAGTCCGTATTGTGTTTTTTTAGAAAATCTCATAGTCCAATAAATTCACTATAAATACTTAAAAGCCGACCTTCAGGGTCGGCTTTAGTATATCACGAGACAAAACAGCCTGTCAATATCCCCTACTTCTTTTTATTTAAACTTTTAAGAAGGCTATCTATGTCAATTCCATACATCTTACAAACATCTCCAATTTTTAAACTTTGCATTTCCATTTTAGCAAAGGGACAACCCAAACAAGGCAGTTTATATTTTCCTAATGTTTTTTCTGCTCCAGGATATTCCAAAATTTTATCCAAGGTTGTTTCTTTTGTAATTTGAGTCATATTGTTTAGACGGTGAGATTCTGGCAAGGCCTGGCCTTGCTCGCTTTATGCGGCCAACCGGCCGCCGTCAACAACTATTGTCTGGCCGGTGATATATTCGCTTTCATCGCTTGCCAAAAAAGCTGCTACATTAGCAATATCCTCTGGTTCGCCTATTCTGGCGTAGGGTATTCTTGTTAAAAGACCTGCCTTTGTCTTCTCGTCTGCCAATAATGCTTTTATCATTGCTGTTTTAATTGCACCGGGAGCAATGGCATTGACATTTATTTTGTATTTCCCGAGATCCAAAGCAAGCTCTCTGGTTAAATTAATAATTCCTCCTTTGGTCGCGCAATAAATACTTGACAGCTCAAAGCCGACAAATCCGGCAATGCTGGCTGTATTAATAATCTTTCCGTATTTTTGCGTCTTCATTCCTGGTATCACATATTTGGAGCAAAGAATAACGCCTTTTAAGTTCACGTCAAGTATCTTTTCTATTTTTGAAGTATCCATTTTATCCAATTCCTCCTGAATAAAAATTCCGGCATTATTAATCAAAATATCTATTCTTCCAAATTTTTCTTTAGCTGTTTTGATAACCTCTTTGATATTATCTTCGTCAATAACATCCAATTTCAAGGCTAATCCTTCACCGCCTGCCTTCTTTATTTTATCTACCACTAATTCACAATCCTCTTTGTTAATATCGGTAACAATAACTTTAGCGCCGTTCTTGGCTAACTTCAAGGCAATCGCCTCTCCGATTCCTCGCCTTGCTCCGGTCACTATAGCCACTTTATCCTCTAAATTATATTTATTCATAAATATATTTTTTGTTTTCCGACCTTTTAATATCTAAAATTTAATTATTCATATCTTAAGGCATCGGCCGGGTTGAGTTTTGAGGCGCTTCGGGCGGGTAAATACCCGGAAATACAACCAACCAAGAAAGAAAAAGCTAAACCGAAAAGAATAAGCTGGGGAGTAATTGAGGCCTTCAATAGAAAGAAATATTGGGTTTGGGCATATATTTCTATTATTTTAGCCAACCCCAAACCTAAAATTACCCCCCCCAAACCTCCAAATAATCCAAAGAATCCAGATTCAATTAAAAATATTGCCGTGATGGTTTTATTTCTGGCTCCAACAGCTTTCATAATTCCTATTTCCCGAATTCTCTCCCGAACTGAAGTATACATAGTATTCATTATTCCTATTCCTCCGACAACAATTGCTATTGAGGCAAACCCAAAAATTGCTACTTGTATCAAAGTCATTATATTACCAACTATATCAGTCATTTTTTCGCTGCTAATAACTGTGTAAGGCGGCAAATCTTCTCCTTTTTTTCTTTTTCTATTTTCCTCAAGGCTTTCTTTTATATTCTCCACCACCTCATCTGTTAAATAACCCGGCTTAACTTTAGCCATAGCCATTTGAGCCCCCTCTCTTTCGCCAGTAATTTCTCGGTAAATATCTAAATCTATATAAGTTTGAGAGTCATCTTGCTTATTCCCTAAAGATTTTAATATTCCAGCAACCTCAAACTGCTTTCCCTTAAGAGTAATTTTGGTTCCTGTTTTCATTCCAGGAAAAATATCTTTGGGTACGAAAAAACCAACAAGAATTTCTCTTTTGCCAGGAATTGGCCAACGTCCCTTTATCAACTTAAAACCCATGTCAGTTTTTAATATATCCAAGCTTTCGTCCATGGGAACTCCGCATAATAAAACTGTCTTTTTCTCTCCTCGATATCTTATTACTTCTCCTTTATAGGTCATAGGAACAACGGCATCTATTCCTTCGGTCTTTTTTATCGCTTCAATATCATTATTAGTTAATTCTAATCCTCCGGCAAAGGTGGTTGCTATATTGGTAAGTTCGCCGGGCATTATCATAATTAAGTCCTTACCCATCATCCTTAATTGGCTCAAAACTGCTGTTTTTATTCCTCCGCTTAAAGAAAGCAAAGACATAATTAGAAAAACGCCGATAACAACGCCTATCATAGTTAACCAACTCCTCAGCCGCCTTGTCCTTAAACTTCTTACAGCAATTTTGATATACTCTTTTATTGTTTTTCCCATAGAACTTTTTCCCTCTGGAAATGATTATGGATTATCTGCCCATCTTTAATATGAACAACTTGCTTGCTATAATCGGCTATATTCGGGTCATGGGTGACTACAACAATCGTTCTTTTTTCTTCTTTATGAAGTTTAGTTAATATTCCCATAATTAATTTACCGGTCATAGAATCTAAATTGCCTGTCGGCTCGTCAGCAACAATAATTTCCGGGTCGTTAGACAAAGCCCTGGCAATAGCAATTCTTTGTCTTTCCCCGCCGGAAAGTTCGCTTGGTTTATGGTAAATTCTATTTTTTAAACCCACAGAAGATAGAAGTTTTTCTGCTTTTTCTTTCCTTTTATTCCCTGAAACCCCTTGAAAAATCATCGGGAGCATTACATTCTCTAAAGCATTAAGATTAGGCAGTAAATTAAATTGCTGAAAAACAAAACCTATTTTTTGTCCTCTAATTTTAGCTAATTCGTTCTCGGAAAGAAAAGAAACATCTTTTCCGCCTAAAAAAACTTTTCCCTTAGTCGGAATATCTAAACAGCCGGTAATATACATAAGAGTTGATTTCCCGGAACCAGACGCCCCCATTATAGTCACAAAAGCTCCGGCTGCTACTTCCAAATTTATCCTTTTTAAAACAGTAAGTTCC
>CAYQNN010000027.1:0-6787 GCA_964418955.1 uncultured Candidatus Saccharibacteria bacterium
CGCCAATTACTAAAGGCCAGCGATAGTTAGGGCAACAAACAGCATAAATTCCTTCATCGGTAAGTAAAAGAAGAGAATAAGAACCTTCTATCTTCTTGGTCATCTCTTCTATGCCTTTTGTGATTCCTTTTCCTTCTTTTGCCCCCCGGGCAATAAGATTAAGCATCACTTCAATATCATCTCCTCTTTGAATAACATCCCCTGCTTTTTTTATTTCCGTTAATAATTTTAATCTGTTAATTATATTCCCGGTAAAACAAGCGCATAAAGGCCCTGATTCTGTGTCTCCTAAAAAAGGTTCACTCTCCTGGCCGCAATAACCAATTCCTTCCGTTCCTTCAAAATTATCCATTCTCTTTTTGAAATTAGGGGCAAACAATCCCGGTCGGCTTTCATGGGTAATCCAGTTATCCTTAAGCACGGCTAACCCAGATTCTTCTTCACCTAAATGTCTCTCATAAGTAGTTCCCCAAAATAAATCTTCTCCGAAATTGCCTTCATAGATTTCCTGATTGGCGCTTAAACCAAACATCCCTGCCATTTTTTTCTCCTTTCTTTGTTTTAGCGGAAATAATTTATTGTTAAAGAACAACCTTTCTATTCTTAATTACCACACCTTCCTTTTTTAGTAAACCCTGTAGAAAAAAAATTATTTTATTTTATAAAAAACCTCCCTCGCAATAATATAATTACTGCGAGGAATTTAATTTATTTTTTTTCCTGAATTCAAAAATTCATTAGCTTGCCCTCACACCTAATTTATTAAGTAGTGCTGGGCTTTTTTCAAAATCTCTTTTGCCTTCTTAAAAGTTAACTGCTCAAGGGCCTCATCATAAGCCAGCCATTTATATCCAATATGTTCAAAGGAAATTTTTACTTTTTTTGTCTTTGTTTCGGCTAAATAAAAATCAACTATTTTAAAAACCCATTCAGCTTTACTTTTTTCTCTTTCTTCCAAGTTATAAGCGCGACGGAAAGTATATTTTATCCACTCTTTAAAACCCTCAACTATTTTAATATCTTCAATCCCGGTCTCTTCTTTTACCTCCCGCATTACTGTTTCTTCTTCGCTCTCGCCCTTTTCAATATGTCCTTTGGAAAAATCCCAATGCCCGGTTTCATAATGCAAAAGCAGGTAATAAATTTTATTATTATCTTTTCTAAAAATTACCGCCCCGGCTGATGTCTCTTTTGGCATGTTCCTTCGTTTCGCTCAGTCAAAATCAAAAATCAAAAAAGAATAATTTCCTCGCAAGCGAAAACAAAAATTAAAATTAACGAGCGAATAAATAATTAAATTAATATCTAATTATACCAATTTTTAAAATAAACAAAACAGCCCCGCCCGCGGGCGGGGCTGTTTTGTTTTACAATATCAGCAACCTAATCACAATCTTCGGGGCAATTGCATTTGTTTTCTCCATATTCTGGTTCACAAATACCATTGCCACAGGGAGCACACTGAACTAACCCCGGAAGAGTTGGCGGAATGATTGTACAACCATCCTCGCATATAGCCCCCTTTGGACCTTCCTGGTCACATGGTTGAAGCAATCTTCCTGGAATAATTTCTGATAGACCTTCGCAACATCTAATGCCTTCCTCGTATTTCTTTGGATCTGTTTCCTCGCCAGCACTATAACACTCCTTGCAGACCTCATTTAAAGGCTTTACCCCCGGAGCAGCAGACAAGTCCTGAGCATAGCTACAAGTAAATTCTCCATTTATTCCAACTAAAACAATCACTAAAATCGGACCCGTTGAACATCTGCCCTCAGGTGTACAACTTACTGGTGCTTTTCGTGCATCCCAAACTTCACCGAACTCATATTCGCTTATACCGGGGCAGATATATCAGAGGCTGGACCTTCTAATGACCAATCTACCCTTTCAATATTATAAAAAGTAACACCGCATTTTTCCTGAAGTGTTTGATTTGCTAATTCTAAGGCCCTTTCTTTCGAAATCTCTTCTAATTCTGCTATTTCATCAATATCAAAATATATAGCTCGCCAGTCACCTTCTTTCTCGAGAATAATATAGGGATAGTACCCATTTACTAAGCGATTAAAACTATATAATTTCCCTTCAAACTCTAATAATATGGTATAATTCCCCGGCTCAAGAAAAATCTCTGCTATGCCAAATTCACCAATCTTTTCCTCTTTTACTATATTCTTTTTCCAATCCTCATCATTTAAAAGAACAGGTGCCTTATATTTACCATTCAAAATATGAACCCTTAAATCTTTTATGCCCGGATTATTTAACACTCCAACGACAATACCACTCTGCGAGTCCTTCTGAATTTTATTAATATTTGCTAAAGCGGAGGGTAATCTCCATTCGTTACTAGATTCGCCAACTGTGTAATATTTATCGCCTTTTTTTTCCAAATATACCACCAATTTCTCCTCTGCTGTGAAATAGAAATATGTTTTCTTCTTTATTATTTCACCAGTTTTCCCTTCTAATTCTTTTGGTCCTTTTAATACTTTAAGAAACTTTATTTTTGCTGTTTGTTGAGAATAAGATGTTCTTGACCCGGGAGGAAAAGGCTCGCTGGGTCCTTCTATTTTTCTATCTACTTCGGTAATCTCAATATAGCTTATTATTTCAGCATAAATTTCTGGTGGAGAAACGGGCCTACACATATATTGCCATAATGCTAATCCTCCCACTAAAATAGCTAAAACCACAATAATTGTTATCGCTATTGGAAAAGATATTTTTTTGTTCATATATTTTTAATGAAATTAATAATTAATTTATTGACTGTTACATTATTTTACCACATTTCCATTTTAACAACACACACATAAACTCCTTTCCTCATAAAACTGACGATCGTCAGTTTTATGAGACAACTTACGAGATATGGAAATGCTTCTTAATGTCTTCATCAATAACTATCTTTTCTATCCTCCAAAGTCTAATATCTCCTCTAAAATCTTTTTTCCATAACTTTAATAATGTCAACAATTCTTCTTCTATATTGTAAGGAAAAATCCAGACGCTTTTCTGCACCTCTAAAAAACCTATCCATTGAAGCTCTTTCCTTAGAAAGGCCCTATCTTTTCTATTTACTTCTGGAATATCAAAACTAATTACCCTCCATTTCTTATCCCACCTTACCTTTTTGTTTCTTTTTTCTTTTGCAATTCTTCTAATAATTTTTATTCGTCCCTTGCGAGTTAGATAAAACTTATCATTCTTGAAATTAAAATAAGGACTTCTTTTTAAATTAGAAATCTCCTTCGAAAAACAGCGTAATGGATAATCTTGGGTATAAAGCCCCATTCCTTTCGTTACCTTATGAGGATCAAATATTATAGTCATACTTACATCAAGAATATCTTTTGAAGTTTCTTTTAAATAAATTAAAATTTTTTGACTAAGAGACTTTTTTTTATGTTCTTTTACTTTTTTAACCATTTTTGTGGTTTTCTCACAAAATCGCCGATCGGCGATTTTGTGAGAAAAAAATAAACCTCTACTAAAAAAATCTAACAAGTTTTTCTAAAGAATTGGTGTTAATAATGTCTTTTTTTTCGGCCCAACCTCTCCTTGCTTGAGATATTCCAAATTCAATAAGTACTAACTGGTCCTTATGGTGAGAATCGGTGTTAATTGCCATTTTTATCCCCGCCTCTTTTGCTCTTCTGATATAGGTATCTTTTAAATCCAACCTTTCAGGATGAGAGTTAATTTCTAAGATTACTCTAAATTCCTTGGCCGCTCTTAAAATTTTATCAAAATCAATCTGGTATTCATCGCGGCGTTTAATTATTCTTCCGGTAGGATGAGCAATAATATTAATATTGGGATTTTTCATTGCTCTGATAATTCTTTCAGTCATCTTGTCTCTCTCCATTTTAAAACTGGAATGAATCCCGGCAATAGCATAATCCAATTTTCTAAGAGCCTCGTCTTTGACATCAATAGAACCGTCATTTAAAATATTGGTTTCCGCTCCTTGTAACACCCTGAATTTTGAATTTTGCTGGACGCGAAGCGAACTCCCTGAAAGGTTTCTTTTGAATTTTGAATTTAATTTATCAATTTCTTTTCTTTGCCGGGACAATTGCTTTTCGTCTAATCCATGCTCAATTCTTAAAAACTTAGTATGGTCTGAAATCCCCAGATATTGATAGCCCATTTCTCGAGCCGCTTTCGCCATTTCTCTGATTGGATTCGCTCCGCCGTTCCAATTAGAATGACAATGCAAATCTCCTTTAATGTCATTATAATTTATTAATCTTGGCAGATTCCCTTTAAGAGCCGCCTCAACTTCCCCTTCATTTTCTCTCATTTCCGGAGGAATCCAGAGAAGCCCAATCGCCTTATAAACTTCTTTTTCGGTTTTGCCGGCAATCATTTTTTTGCCCCGAAAAACTCCGTATTCGTTTAATTTTAATCCTCTATTTATGGCAATCTTCCGAGTGGCAATATTATGTTCTTTGGAGCCGGTAAAATATTGGAGGGCTGAACCATAACTTTTCGCCGGAACTACTCTTAAATCTATATCAAACCCATCTTTTACCCTAATAGAAGATTTTGTTGAGCCCTTTCCCCAAATCTTGATAACCGCTGGTTGAGAAACAAAAAAATCCATCAATTTAGATGGGTTTTTTGAAACCGCTAAAATATCGATATCGCCGATTGTCTCTTTCATTCGTCTAACCGATCCAGCTAAGTTTATTTTTTTAACTTCTTTTAATCTTTTTAAATTCTCTAAAATTTCTTTCGCCACTGGCAGTATTTTTCCCAAAAGAAATCTTCCCTTGCTTTTTTTCAAAAAAGCAATTCCTTCTAAAATATTTTTTTCCGTCTTCTCTCCAAAGCCAAACAGGGAAGCGATTTTATGAGCATTAGCTGCTTTCTCTAAATCTTTTAGGTTTTTAATCTTTAATTTTTGATAAAGAATCCTGGCTTGTTTAGGACCCATTCCTTCCACGGCAATAATTTCTTCTAAACTGAACGGCGTTTCTTTTTTGAGTTTTTCGTAATATTTAATTTTTCCGGTTTTAAGATACTCTTCAATTTTCAGGGCAATATTTTTCCCCACCCCAGGAATTTTCTCAAGACCTTTTAATCCTCCTTGCTTATAAATATCCTCAACATTTTCTTCTAAAGCCCCTAAAGCATTAGCTACTCTTTTATAAGCATAAGGTTTAAAGGCAACCCCTTCCATCTCAAGATAATTGGCGATTTCATAGAAAATTTTAGCTATCTCCTGATTTTTCATGTTTGGATAAAGATTAGTGGGATTTGGGCATAGGAAATACCCTTTCTGTCGGTACTTTTGGCAGCATATCTTTTCCAATTAATAAAAACAAAAGAGTAGCTACTATCCCAAAAATACTTACCCCGATAAAAAGAGGGATGAAGCCAAAAATTTCAGCTATTGTTCCTCCTAAAATTGCAGCTACTCCTGCCCCCAATCCAATAGAAGAACTATCTAAACTCCAACAGAAAGCTTCTTTTTCTTTTTCAATATGACGAGTAAAAATAGCTGACCAAGAAGGAATAGCCATAGCCATTCCTAAGGCATGAATTCCCTGAAAAATATACATATGCCAGGGCAAGGCAGCAAAAATAAAACCGATCGGAGTAAGGCTAGCCAGAAGAGTTCCCCCAATTAGAGCATAATAATCATCTTTCTCTCCGTGATTTTTATCTAAATAGCGAGCAATCGGTATTTGAAGAACTGATTTTCCCAACCAATAAGTTCCCATAGCAATTCCAGCCACTCTAATATCTCCTCCTTTAATGTTTCCTAAAATATAAATAGCCAAAATCGGGCTGATTAATCCCCAACCAGAATTCAAAAATAAATCAGAAAAAACCATTACTTTTACAACTTTGTTGATAGATTTAAGCATAAAAAATTAAGTTTTATATTTTGGTATGACCAGCAAACTTTTTTATTTTTACAATAACGGTTTGTTTAAAAATTTTCAAAATAATAACTGCCAATACAAAAACCCCTAAAGCAATTAAATATTCTTTCACGGAATTATTCCAAAAATAATAATTCAAAATTTGATTAAAATCTATCGCCATATTAAGAGTACGGGATTCGAACCAAAATCAGCTTTAGAAGCCAAAAAATGAGATGATTTCGAGGCGCGACGACGAAGGAGTAGTTGGAAACTACTTCGAGGAGGAGCAACAAAGAAATCATCCATTTTTTTGGCTTCCCCTTGGGCGGGCGAATTCAGGCAAGCTTCTTTCCCGCTTTTAGCGGGGCTCGTCGCTTATCCCGCTTATAGCGGGACTACACTCCTCGCGCCTTGAATCTTGCCTGAATTCGCTCCGCTAAATTGATTCTGGTTCGTATCCCGTACTCTTTTATTATACTAAAAAATTGGAAAAAAGCAAAAAATGAGTTAAAATTAAATAAAGCTATGGAAAATTCTATAGGGGTTGATATTGGGGCAACAAAAATTATTTTTGGGTTATTAAAAAATCAAAGGGTTATAAAAAAGAAAAGAATTCCCACCCCAAAAACCAAAAAAAACTTAATAAAAGAATTAAAAGAGAACTTGAGGGATTTAAAAGATTCCCCTGGTTTAAAAATTGACAGAATCGGAATTGGAGTGCCAGGGATTTTAGATATTAAAAAGAGTTTAATTTTAAAATGTCCCAACCTAAAATATTTAAATAATTTTCCCTTAGCTAAAATTTTAGAAAAAGAACTAAATATCAAAACCTTAATGGAAAATGACTCTAACTGCTTTACTCTCGCTGAAGCTCTTTTGGGAGCGGGAAAGAATAAAAATAT
>CAYQNN010000028.1:0-6688 GCA_964418955.1 uncultured Candidatus Saccharibacteria bacterium
TCCTTCTTTGATTATTTTTTCTGCTTCTTGCTGGAGGTCCCAATCCAGGGAAGTATAAACCTTAAATCCTCCCTGTTCCAGAAAATTTTTTCCGTATTTTTCAAAAAGATAATTTTCAATATAAAGAATGAAATGGGGCGCTTTGATTGAATGTAAATTCTCAGCAAAATTTAGTTTTTCTGATTTTACCGTATCAGCTTCTTCTTGTTCTAAATAATGTTCTTGGGCCATTCGGTCAAGCACATAATTTCTTCTTGTCAACAATTCATCTTTATGTCCGCTATTGGAGTAATAGCTCGGCGCTTTAATTAAAGCGGCTAAAGTAGCGGCTTCGGCCACTGAAATGTCTTCAGCCGATTTGCTGAAATAAGCTTTTGAGGCGGCTTCAACTCCGTAGATATTGGGACCAAAAGGAACCTGATTTAAATACCATTCCAGTATCTGCTCTTTTGAATAGCGTCTTTCTAATTCTAAGGTCAAAATAATTTCTCTTGTTTTTCTTTTTATCGTTTTCTCAATGCTTAAAAAAGTAGAACGAATAAGCTGTTGGGAAATTGTAGAACCGCCGTAAGTTAATTTTCTTAATTTTAAATTAATCTTGATTGCTCGGAAGATTCCGTCAAAATCTATTCCATAATGTTTGTAAAAATTAGCGTCTTCAGTGGCAATCACCGCTTCTTTTAAATATTCCGGCGCTTGGGATAAAGGGATAATTTCTCTTTTTTCTTCTCCGTATAATTCATAAAGTAAAACTTCGCCGGTTCGGTCGTAAATTTTAGTTGATTGGATAGGAGCTCTTTCATTAAAATCTTCCGGCCGGGGCAGGTCTTTAGCATAATAAAAAAATATAAGCAAAGAGAAGAAAACAAAGAGTAATAAAAAAATACCGGAAAAAACCAAAATTCGGGAGAATATTTTTTTCTTCCGATTTTTTTTGTAAGTTTTTCGATGGAAAATTCTTTTTGCCATATTTACAACTATGTACTTTTATTCTACGATAAAATTGTAAGGAAATAAACACTTAATATGAAAATAAATACTAATTCTAAAAAAATTGAAGAGCTCTTAACAAAAGGAATAGACGAAATTATCAACAAACAGCACCTTGAAAAAAGATTGAAATCCGGCAAAAGACTAAGAGTAAAATTTGGTATTGACCCGACTGGTTCCGACCTTCACTTAGGCCATTCTGTTCCTTTTCGTAAATTAAAACAATTTCAAGATTTAGGGCATAAAGTTATTTTTTTGATTGGCGATTTTACCGCCCAGATAGGCGATCCCACCGGGAGAATGGAAGCAAGAAAACCTCTTACAAAGAGGCAAATAAAAAATAATATGAAAAATTATATTGAGCAAGCCGCTAAGGTTTTAGATATTAAGAAACTTGAAATTAGATATAACAGCGAATGGTATGAGAAAAAAGGGGCGGCGTTTTTAATGGAATTAACTTCTCGTTTCACTTTTGCCCGCGTTACTGAAAGAGACGATTTTAAGCGTAGGATTAAAGAAGATATAGATGTCAGTATGTTAGAACTTATTTATCCTCTTTTACAGGGATATGATTCGGTTGAGCTTAAAGCAGAAATAGAAGTTGGCGGCCGAGACCAAAAATTTAATCTTCTTATGGGAAGAAAAGTTCAAAAGAAATATAAACAGGATCAACAAGACATTATAACTGTCCCCCTTCTTGAGGGGACAGATGGAGTTAGAAAAATGAGCAAGAGTTACCAAAATTATATTGGATTAACAGAATCTCCGCAGAAAATGTACGGAAAAATAATGTCAATCCCGGATAGCCTTATTTGGAAATATTTTAATTTACTTACAGATATTTCCTTAAAAGAAATAGAGAATATGAAACAGAAAGTATTTGCAAGGTCATTATTTTTAAGAGATGTAAAAATAAAATTGGCAAAAGAAATTGTGAAGATATATCATAGTGAAGAAGCGGCAGAAAAAGCGGCTAAAGAGTTTGAAAGAGTTTTTAAAGAAAAGAGGTTACCATCAAAAATTCCTGAGGTTAAAATTAAGGGAAATAAACTTCTCATTTTAGATTTATTGGTGAAAATAAAATTGGCTTCGTCAAAATCTGAAGCCAAAAGGTTAATTTTACAGAAAGGAGTAAAAATAAATGGAAAGGTTCAGGAAAATTGGAAAACGATTATTGAAATAAAAAAAGGAATGATAATTCAAGTTGGAAAAAGAAAATTTGTGAAGCTTATTTGTTAACTTTTGTTAATGGCAGAATTTTCTATCCTGTTTTTATTCTTGATTGGAAAATATAACAAAGAGCTATCCCCAAGGCGTCGGTTGCGTCGTCTTTTCTTTTATTTTTATCTTTAGGTTTTTCTTCTAAATTAAACAAAACTTTAATCATTTCCTGGACCTACTTTTTTTCTGCTGTTTGGAAATGTTGGTTTTCTGTGTTAAAATTAAAATATGAAAACGAAAAATAATTTAAAACCTCCTTTATTTTTCAAACCCGTTCTTTGGTCCTACGATTTTTCAAAAATAGATGTTGAAGAAGATGTTGAGAGAATTGTTGTTAACACTATAAATTATGGAAATTGGCGGCATTGGCAATGGATGATTAATTATTATGGAGAGAAAAAAATTAAAGAGATTATGGAAAATATACCTAAAAGTGAATTTAGAAAAGGGGCTTTTAGGTTAATTTCGCTGTTATTGGATATAAAAAAAGTAAAATATGCATCTCGAGGCGCTAAAATCAAAGCAGAAAGAAGTCTTTAGTAAGCTAAATAAATTCCCTGATTTTTATTTAGCTGGCGGAACGGCTTTGTCTCTGCAGATTGGACATAGAATATCTGTGGATTTTGATTTATTTCATAAAAAAGAAATCCCGGTTGGTTTACTTCAGAAAATAAAAAGGGTTTTTAAAGATTTTAAAGTTAAAATTATATTAAACCATTCAGAACAATTAAGCGTCACAGTTGATGGGGTCAAATTAGATTTTGTGAAATATAATTTTCCCTTAATTATGGAATTAAGGGAAAATAAAAGAGTAAAAATAGCTTCTATTTCAGAGATTGCGGCAATGAAAGCGCATGCTCTAAATTATAGAGGAACTTACAAGGACTATATAGATTTATATTTTATTTTGAAGAATAGATACAGCACCTTAAGACAGATTAAAAAAATCGCGGAGATGAAATATAAGGATGATTTTAATTTCAGGTTGTTTTTAGAACAAGCTATTTATTTAGAAGATATTAAAACCGAAAAAATAGAATTTTTAAGAGAAAGGGTTAATAAGAATAAAATAGAAGATTTTTTTCAAAAAGAAATAAAAAAATACAAAAAGTTATAATTTAGGTCAAATTACTCTTTTTATCTAAAATATAACAAAGAGCTATCCCCAAGGCGTCGGTTGCGTCGTCTTTTCTTTTATTTTTATCTTTAGGTTTTTCTTCTAAATTAAACAGGGTCTGAATCATTTTTTGGACCTGTTTTTTTTCTGCTCTGCCATATCCAGTTATTGCCATCTTCATTTGAAGGGGAGTAAATTCATAAACAGGAATTTTTTTCTTGGCGGCGGTGAGTAAAATTACTCCTTTTGCCTGCGATACCGGCATTGCTGTTTTTAAATTTTTGAAAAAGTATAAACTCTCAACAGCCATTATTTCTGGCTGGTATTTTTTAATTAGCTTGTTAAGCTCGTTATTTATTATTTTTAGACGTTCTCCGGCAGGTGAATTCGGGCTGGTTATTATACAGCCGTAATCCAGAACCTCGATTCTATCTTTAATTTTTTTTATTACGCCGAAACCTAATCTAGCTAATCCTGGATCGACTCCTATAATAATCATACTTTTAGATAAAAATATATTTTTTAAATACTAATTGATTTTAGTTTTCTCTTATTATAATTAGGTGTGGTGAAAAACTCTTCAAGTTCTTCTTTTGTATTATTTTTTAGACCGTAGGTTTTATGAAATTCTATATGGCATTTTTTGCAGAGGGTGGTTCCATTTTCAATTGATGTTCGTAATTTAGGGAAATCAGCAAAGTTATAAAGATGATGTGCAACTAATTTACCTCCCCTTTCTCCACACTTTTGGCAAGTCCAATTATCTCGGCTAAAAATTGCCTCTCTCCATAGTTTATATTCTATGCGTCTTCTAAGTCTTTCATTCATGGAAGCGTTACCCTCACTCCATCTTGGATGATTTACTCCCCTTAGATTAAAGAGCGGTTTCCTCTTTTTTGCTTTGCTTATTTTTTCTCCAATTCTCGGAATGTCTCCTTCCTAGATTTAATTTGTGTCCTTTTTTAAACTCAGTTTTAGGAGAATAATATTTTCCTTTCTTAATTTCACTCATTCTCCTTTTAGCTTCTTCTAGGTGTTTGGATCCTTTTATTATTTTATTTTTTAATAAATTATTCTTTTCTTGATACAAAGGATAATTATACTTTAAGATTTGAGTATATATCCTGGACATCATCGTTTTCATCTAATGCCTCAAAAAGTTTTTGGCAGGTTTCTTTTTCCTTTTCTTCAACGTCAATCATTTCTTTAGCAACCCAATCCAGAGAAGAAGATTCTATTTTAATTTCTTTTTCCTCTAAATTTTTTTTCACTATTTCCAACTCGCTTGGTTTGGTGTAAATATCTAAAAAATCGTTATTCCAATAAATATCTTCCGCGCCTGATTCTATCGCTGTTAACTCCAAGTCCTCTTTTTTGACATTTGACATTTGGATTTTGGAATTTATTACCATTGCTCCTTTTCTTTCAAAAAGCCATCTAACCGAACCTTCGCTGGCTAACTTTCCTCCATTTTGGTTTAAAATTTGTTTGATTTCTCCAAGAGTTCTATTTTTATTATTTGTTATTCCCTTAATAATGATTGCGATTTTACCGGGTCCGTATGCCTCGAAAGTGAATTCTTCTAATTTTTCGCCGGCTAATTCGCCGGTTCCCCGTTTTATCGCCCTCTCAATATTATCTTTGGGCATATTAAGGGATTTTGCTTGGTCAATCGCCAAACGAAGCTTGGAGTTTGTATCTGGGTCGTTCCCTCCTTCTCTGGCGGCAACAGCGATGAGCCGGGTTATTTTAGAAAAAGCCCTGCTTTTTTTAGCGTCAGCCGCGCCTTTTTGATATTTAATTGAATGCCAATGGCTGTGTCCCGACATATTGTAAAAACTTGGATTATCCAAGTTAAAAGATAGCTAAGTTTAAAAAATTATTTTTTATCGTCTTTATTTTTTTAATAGATAGTAAGTTTATACCTATTTTTTTATTTTAATATAAAAGCCCGCTTTTGTCTATCTCGCTGGACTTGCTTAAAATAGTTATCCACAGATTGACATTTTGTTTTTTGAACTAAAATAGTAAAATAAAATAATGAATCAAGAATTAAATCCCTCTTTTTTAATTAAAGAAAAAAAACCAGGCAAGAAATCAATTTTCTATCTGATAATAATTGCGGCCGTAGTAGTCGTCCTTATTGGCGTTGTTTTTTATCTGAATGGAAAAAAATCTTCCTTGGTTTCAAAGTGCGAAGATATGGAATGCGTGAAAACCCTTGCTTTAAAAAAGAACTTTAATCCCGAGGATTGCGAGCAAGCGCCTCAAGAGTTTAGAGATGATTGTTATTTTAACTACGAGGTTGAAAATACTGAAGCTGAAAAAGCAAATCCGGGAGAATATTGCGGCCGGATGAGCGATGATGTTCCTCAATCCGAATGCTTTTATAAAACCAAAGGAACGTTGGTCACAAACACCGGAACCAACGGAGTAATGGAGTCCGCTATTTTAAATTTAGACGCAAGCTCTTGCGATAAGATTTCTGTTCCCGAATTAAATGAAATATGCCTTAATGGAGCGAGGTTAGTTCAAGAAGCTATGGAAAATAAAGACCCTTCTCTCTGTACTAGCGATGAATCAGTACATGTTTATAACTATCTTAGATGGCTGTGTCAGCAAGTATCTTCGGCAAAAATAAAAGAACTGGAAAATTAAAATAAATAATTAAAAATGAGAAAGTTTTCTCTGATAATAATAATAGCGGTTCTAATAATTATAGGTTTTGCCGTAAGCAAGGAGGTAGAAGCTTTAAGCTGCGAGTCGCCATATACTCTTGAAACGAATTGGCTTTGTCCTTGCGGCATATATCCTGGTAGTTCTTGCCCTACTCCTTGTAGTGAGACTGAAAAATGTTGTCTTGATAGCAGCGTGTTTCCTTATAGTTGGTGCGAATATGGTACTACTGCCATTGTAACTATCTGCGGCGCTGGTCCTGGCGGAGATAGTCCTGGGTGTCCGCCACTGCCTTATATAGAGTATGTGTCAAGGTGTTGCTCGATAGAAGCTGCTTGCGCTTGCGGTGATATATGTTGCGACGAGGTTACTATGGTCGATTTCGGTCCTTATCATATGCCCGCCACTTTTTGCTGCGCAGGGAATGTATCCTCTCTTTGCTGTCCTAGTGTGTGGTATGAAACCAGTATAAATCCTGATACCGGAGAGCCCTATGGATGGGAGCCTGTTAGTTGCCAAACTTGGGGATCGGTTCAGGGAGGTGGTTGCGGCGGTTCCCCAATCAATTGTACGGAAGATAATCCTTGTTGCTCTTGGCCTTGTGAAGGAGGAAGTTGCGGCCCCGGAGAAGAGGAAGAAGAAGAGGAGGAGGAAGAAGAAGAAGAGGAGGAAGAAGAAGAAGAG
>CAYQNN010000029.1:0-6586 GCA_964418955.1 uncultured Candidatus Saccharibacteria bacterium
TTGCCGGAAAGACGGGGACTGCTCAGGTACCGGAAAGGGGAATATATTCAATTAATAAAAGCTGGCAGAGCTTTATCGGGTTTGCTCCTGCTTTTGCTCCTAAGTTCCTGATTTTGGTAAAACTTGATAATCCCGAAACCAAAAGTTCTGAATACTCGGCAACGCCGATATTTGGAGAAATGGCAAAATATATTATAGATTATTATCAAATACCTCCAGATTATGAGGACTAATTTTCTAAAAAAACTTTTATTTTTATTTAAAAAACCTTCAATTATTCTTATAACCGGAGAAGGCCGTTCTTATGTTTACCAAACTGCTTTTCAACTTTTAAAATCTTATTCTGGGAAGGAAGAAACTTTAGTGTTTAAATCCGATTTATCAAATCCCGAAGATATGGATAAATTTAGTTTTTATTTAAAAAAATCAAATTTACCAGTCTTGATAGTTACCCATATAGGAGATATTCCTCCGGATAAACTTTTTTTTGACGGCGATAGAGAAAAAACCGTCAAAATAAGGGAATTAGCGAAAGTTTTGCCGGCCAAAGGTTTTTTAGTTTTAAATTTTGACGATGAAACAGTTCGGGAAATAAAAAATAATACAAAAGCCAATGTTTTAACTTATGGTTTCCAAGAGAGGGCGGATTTTAAAGCTAGCGATATTAATATTGATATTGAAGGGACAAATTTTAAAATAAATTTTAGGGAAAGAATAATTCCTTTTTGGTTTAAAAGATTATTTGGGAAGGAGCATATTTACAGCATTTTGGCGGCTGCCTCTTTATCTGAAATAAATAACATAAATTTAGTCAAAACCTCTCAAAACCTTAAAGATTATAAATCTCTTCCCGGAAGGATGCAATTGATAGATGGAATTAAAAGGTCTTTAATTATTGATGACAGTGAGTCAGCTACTCCTCTTTCAATGATAGAGGCGTTAGGGGTTTTAGGAAAACTTAATAGTATCAAGGGCAGAAAAATAGCTGTTTTGGGAGACGTATTAGGGATTGGAAAATATACTATTGAGGCGCACGAAACAATCGGTGAAAAAGTAGCTAAGGTTTCAGATTTGCTTATTACGGTTGGGGAGAGAGCTAAATTTATTGCCCAAGGAGCTAAAAATAAAGGTATGCCGGCTGACAATATCTTACAATTTGACGAAATTAACGAAGCAAAAAAACGTCTTCAAGAGATAATGAAAGAAGGAGATTTGGTTTTAATTGACGGTTCGCGAGAAATGAAAATGGAGGAGATGGTCAAAGAAGTAAAAGCATAGAATTTGCCCGAATTCTGCCGGCTTAGTTTAATAAAAAAGCTCTGTTTGTATACAGAGCTTTTTGTTTTTCACTTTTTGTAAAAAGTGAAAATTACTTTAAAATTTTTACATTTAGCCATTTAACGCCGAAATTTTTTGCTTCTTGGTAGCTATGCATCCGAATATCAATGTGATAAATTCCTTTTTTTGCGCTTTGCCTCATAGCTCCGCCAGTGTCATCAACTATTCTAATGCCAACGCCCGGGATTTCCAGTTTTGTCCCATAGGGAAGGAGTTTTGGATCAGCGGCTACGCCAAAGGTTTTCCAAGCATCGCGGCCAATTGCTGTCTTGCCGTCGGCGAATTTGCCGTAGCATTCTTTTCCCGGATAGTAAGCTGTTGCCTTCATTTTAATTATTCGGCAGGAAGGCGAGTTAACTTTTTTTATTTTCGGAGGAACTATAGGGGGATTTTTTTGTCCTGAAATTGATTTAGATTTTAGAAAAAATCCCGTGCCTGCGCAAAATAATATTCCAAACAAAACTGCTAAAACGTTTCCTTTATTCATTTCTGACTCCTTTCTCTAAATTTATAAAAGATGTTTTTAATTTTTAAGGTACGTTTTAATCATATCATAAATTTGTTTTTTTGTCAAGGTATTTATTGCGCGATATTTATTTAACATATCGACAAAACCTAATTTTTGTGATAAAATATTTAAATAATACGCCTTGTCGGGCAAGCTAAAACTTTATCATAGAGCTCCCATCGTCTAATGGTTAGGACGCCAGCTTCTCAAGCTAGTAATACCGGTCCGACTCCGGTTGGGAGCACATAAAGAATAAAATACGCCAGTCTATTGTTACCGGGGTTTTAAATAAACCTCTTTTTTGTTAAAATATAAATGATATGAAAGAAATTTTTTGGCACAATCTTTCTTGGGAAGAAGCGCTTAAGAAAATAAAGACAGACCCCAAAAAAGGTTTATCTGAAGAGGCGGTAAAAAATCAGCGGAAGGAGTTCGGAAAAAACCTGCTTCCTGAGAGAAAACCGTTGTCAAAATTAAAATTATTTTTAGAGCAATTTAAAAGTCCCTTAATTTATATTTTGGTTATTGCCGGTATTGTTGTTTTATTTTTTAAAGAATTTACCGATGCCGTTGTAATTTTTGCTGCTATTATTTTAAATACTGTTGTTGGTTATTTTCAGGAGTTCAAAGCCAATAATGCCCTGGAAAAGCTAAAGAAGGTGGTTAAAATTAAGGCCGAAGTGATAAGGGGCGGCAATACTAAAATTGTTAATTCCGTCGAGCTTGTTCCCGCTGATATTTTTATTTTAAATCCCGGCGATAAAGTTCCGGCCGATGGAAGAATTATTGATTGTTATAATTTACGAGTAAACGAAATGGCTTTGACCGGCGAATGGCTGGCCGCTAACAAAAAAATAGACATTTTGCCGGAAGAAACGCCTTTGGCAGACAGAGATAATATGGTTTATATGGGTACGGTTATTGAAAATGGAAAAGCGACCGTAGTGGTTACTTCAACCGGGCTTAAGACAGAGATAGGCAAGGTGGCTCAAATGGTTAGGGAAACCAAAGAAGAAAAGACGCCTCTACAAAAAAAATTATCCCGATTTTCAAGGATTGTGGGAGGAGTTATAGTGGCTGTTTGTATTTTTATTTTTATAGAAGGGCTTCTTAGCGGTGATAATTTTTTGGAAATTTTTACCGTGGCGGTGGCTGTTGCCGTTGCTGCTATTCCGGAAGGTTTGCCGGTGGCAATGACGGTTATTTTGGCTCTGGGAATGCAAAAGATTTTAAAAAAGAGGGGATTGGTCCGAAAACTAGCTTCCGCTGAAACTTTGGGCAACACTTCTATTATTGCCACCGACAAAACAGCTACCCTGACAGAAGGAAAGATGAGAGTAGCCGAGATTATAACAGAGACAAAAACAGAACGCCACTTAACCCTTAAGATTGCCACTTTGTGCAACGAGGCTTTTATTGAAAATCCAGAGGAGGTAATGGAAAAATGGATTGTCCGGGGCAGGCCTACTGACCGAGCTTTGCTTCTGGCAGGAATAGAGGCGGGGATTAATAAGTATGCCTTGGAAGAGAAAATGTCTAAAATTGCCGAAGTTCCCTTTAACCCAGTAAATAAATATATAGCTCGGTCCTTTACATTAAATAAAAAAAAGGACATTCTCTATGTTTCCGGCGCTCCGGAAAAATTATTAGAAATGTCAAAATATTTTAGGAAAAGCGGTCGGAAGGAAATTTTGACCTTTAAGGCAAGAGAGAAAATAAAAGCGGAATTAGAAGGTTTAACCGGGAAAGGACTGCGAGTGGTAGCCGTCGCCGAGAAAGAAATTAAAAGTTTAAAAAATCTGATTAGTAATTTAGTTTTTGTGGGATTAATAGCCCTAAAAGACCCGGTTAGGAAGGAGGTAAAGAAGGCAATAAAAATATGTCGAAAAGCGGGAATGAGACCGATTATTGTTACCGGTGACCATAAATTGACAGCAAAGGCGGTAGCCGAGGAATTAGGATTTATAATAAAAGAAAAGAATATTATGGAAGGAAGAGACTTGGACCAGCTTTCCGATGAACAGTTTTCAAAAAAAGTTGAAGATATTCAAATTTATGCCCGGGTTGAGCCAAAGCATAAAATGAGGATTATTCAAGCCTGGCAGGACAAAGGAGAAGTAATAGCCATGACTGGCGATGGGATTAACGATGCTCCGGCTTTAAAAAAAGCCGATATCGGAGTTGCTTTGGGTTCGGGCACAGAAGTTGCTAAAGAAGTTTCAGACATTATTTTGCTTACCGATAATTTTAATATTATCGTAGCCGCGATAGAAGAAGGGAGAATTATTATTGATAATGTCCGGAAAGTAATTACTTATTTGCTCTCCGATTCTTTTACCGAAACGATTTTAATTGGAGCGAGTATTCTTTTTGGGTTTCCCTTGCCGGTTACCGCCGCTCAAATTTTATGGGTCAATCTTATTGAAGATGGTCTGCCTGATATTTCTTTAGCTTTTGAACCTAAAGAAAAAGATTTGATGAGCAGAAAACCCCGAGGGCACAGCAGTCCGCTTTTAACCAAAGAGATGAAAACATTGATTTTTGTTATCGGGTTGATAACCGATTTTTTGCTTTTAGGATTATTTTTTTGGCTTTATAAATATTCCAATTACGAAACTATTCACATTAGAACAATAATTTTTTCCGGTTTAGCTATTGACTCTCTTTTTTATGTTTTTTCCTGCAAAAGTTTACGAAGAAATATCTGGCACATAAATCCTCTCTCAAATAAAGTATTAGCTTTTGCTTGGTTTTTAGGAATAGCAATGCTTTTGGTAGCTATTTATTTTCCTCCCTTACAGATTCTCTTAAAAACTTATCCCTTAAATCTTGCCGATTGGGGTCTGCTTCTTGGGCTTGGGTTGGTAAATGTAATTTTAATTGAAGCCACGAAATGGCATTTTATAGTTCGGCATCAAACAAACATTTAATTTTGTATCTGTTTATTCATTAGGGCTGTTCCTATATTATGGTTTGGTTATATATTCTAATTTTTATAATTTCCTGCCTTAGCATTGCTTTGGCTGGTTCTAAATTGGTTAAGAGCTTAATAAAAATGGCTAGATATTTGGGCTGGCGGGAATTTGTGGTTGCCTTTTTTGTCATGGCTATTGCCGGCTCTCTTCCCAATCTTTTTATTGGCATTAATTCTGCTTTCCATAAAATTCCCCAGCTTTCTTTTGGAGATATAGTGGGAGGAAATATAGCTGACCTAACTTTAGCAGTAGCTTGCGCGGTTTTGATTGGAGGGGCAAGTTTACCGGCCGGAAGCAGGTTGATTCAAACCAGCGCTGTTTTTACTGCCGGCATTGCTATTCTGCCTCTGGTTTTAATTTTAGACGGAAGCTTGGGAAGGATAGACGGTTTGATTTTACTTTTAGCTTTCTTTATTTATATCGTTTGGCTTTTTTCAAAAAGCGAGAGGTTCAAAAAAATATATAATAAAGGCAAAGAAGAAGGAAAAACAGTTATAAGGTTTAAAGATTTTTTAAAAAATTTAATTTTAGTGATTTTGGCCCTAATTCTGCTTTTATTAGGCTCGGAGGGAATAATAATGAGCGTTCAGGTTTTAGCTAAAACCTTAAAACTTACTCTTCCAATGATTGGGATTTTGATTGTTGGTTTAGGAAATGCGCTTCCGGAAACTTATTTTGCTGTTATTTCGGCAAGAAAAAAACAAACCTGGATGATTTTAGGCGATTTAATGGGAGCGGTTATTGTTTGCGCTACACTTGTTTTGGGAATAGTTGCTTTAATCTGCCCAATTGAGATTGCTGATTTTTCTTCTTTTGCCATGGCCAGAATTTTTCTTATAATAGCAGCTGTATTTTTCTTAATTGTCGTCAGAACCGGTAAGAAAATTAGCAAAAAGGAGGGCTTATTTCTATTAGGGATTTATTTTGCTTTTTTCTTTCTTGAAATATTTTTCCGCTAAAAATCATTATTAACTTTTTACCGATTTATTTTATCGGCTTCGTTTATTAGCGAAGTTGATTTTTTAAGAAGATTATTGTAAGATGATTTAATGGATTGGCTGATAATTGGTTTTTTAATAGTAGTTGTTATAGGAATAATGGCGGTGATTTTTTTATTATTCAGAAAGAAGCCAGATAATCAATCAGAATCTTTAATGATGCTAAAGCAGGATATAAATTTTTTGAAACAAGTTTTAGACAGCAAACTATCTGAGTCAACCAAGGCAATCCAGAGCCAATTTGGCCAAAGCGCTAAAATTATTCAGGATGTAACCGAAAAGCTAACCCGTCTTGATGAAACTAACAAGCAGGTTGTAAGCTTTGCCGACCAGCTTCGGAGTCTTCAGGATATTTTAAAAAACCCAAAACAAAGAGGAGTTTTGGGAGAATATTATTTAGAAACTGTTTTAAAGAATGTTTTGCCGCCCGGTTCTTATAAAATGCAGTATCCATTCAAAGATGGCAGCATAGTAGATGCGGTGATATTCGTTGGTAAGAGAATTATTCCCATTGATTCAAAATTTAGTTTAGAAAACTATAATCGTATATTGGAGAGTCATGAACCGGCCGAAAAGAAAAGATATGAAGCAGCTTTTATTTCAGACCTTAAAGCGCGAATTGACGAAACATCTAAATATGTAAAGCCGGAAGAAAATACAATGGATTTTGCTTTTATGTTTATTCCTTCCGAGGCCGTTTATTATGATTTGCTTATCAATAAAGTGGGGGCAGTTACAGATGATACTAATAGTTTAATCTACTATGC
>CAYQNN010000030.1:0-6386 GCA_964418955.1 uncultured Candidatus Saccharibacteria bacterium
GGGTGCGTTCAAGAGTTAACAAATTTAAATGGTGGTTCTAGCTTAAAAATTACAGTGGCGAATTGGTTAACACCCAAAGGAGACTTGATTACTAATAAAGGTCTAAAGCCAGATATTGAAGTGGAAATAACTGAGGACGATTATAGCGAAGGACGTGATCCTCAACTTGACAAGGCTATTGAAATAATAAAAGAAATAGAGTAAAATAAAATAATAAGATAAAAAATCAAAATGCAAAAATTTTGCAGTTTATCAATTTTGATTTTTGCCTATAGCTCGAGAACTCGGCTTTATAGAGATATTTAATTTTTGATTTTTATATGAGGGTTATACTTTTAGAAGACATAGAAAGATTGGGGAAAAAGTATGAGATTAAGGATGTTAAAGATGGCTATGCCAGGAATTTTTTGTTTCCTAAGGGCTTGGCAAAACAGGCGACAGAAAATTCTTTGGAGTGGCTGGCGATGCAGAGGGAAGTAGGGGAGAAGAAAGCGGAAGAGGAATTAAATAAAGCGGAAGAAGATGTTAGGAAAATTGACGGGGTGGAAGTTCTAATTCCGGTCAAAATAGGAGAAAAAGAACAATTATTTGAAAAAATAACTGCTCAAAAAATTTCAGAAAAATTAAAAAAATTAGGTTTTAATATAAAAAAGAATCAGGTTGAGTTAGAAAAGCCAATAGAAGAAACCGGTGAATTTCCTATAAAAATTAAATTTGAACATAAATTAGAGGCAGAGATAAACCTAATAGTAACAGAAGAAAAGTCATAGAGCCGTAGCATCCACGAACTAAGCTCTTTTTATGGTTTTGTGGCTTTATTTTTTTATGCCAAAATATATTTTTGTTGGCGGAGGAGTTATGTCTGGTATCGGTAAAGGGATTGCTGTGTCTTCAATAGGAAGAATATTAAAAAGCAAAGGTTTTAGAGTAACGGCGATTAAAATAGACCCTTATATTAATGTTGATGCCGGGACAATGAATCCTGTTGAACATGGGGAAGTTTTTGTGACCGATGATGGGATGGAGTGTGACCAAGATGTGGGAAATTACGAAAGATTTTTAGATGAAGATATTTATAACGGAAACTATATGACCACCGGCAGGGTTTATCAATCAGTAATAAACCGAGAAAGAAATTTAGAGTATAACGGTAAATGCGTAGAAGTGGTTCCCGATATTCCCAAGGAAGTAATCTCCAGAATAAAAAAAGCGGGAAGAAAAACAGAATCGGATTTTGTTTTAATTGAAATCGGGGGAACGGTTGGAGAATATCAAAATATGCTTTTCTTAGAAGCGGCCAGGATGATGCGGCTTAGTTGTCCAAAAGATTTACTTTTTATTTTAGTAAGCTATTTGCCAATACCGAAAATGGTTGGCGAAATGAAGACCAAACCGACCCAGTATGCCGTAAGAACTTTAAATTCTGCCGGTATCCAGCCGGATATGATTTTAGCTCGTTCCGCTGTTCCTTTAGACGAGGTAAGAAAGAAAAAAATATCAATTTTTTGCAATATAGCCCCCAAAGATGTTATTTCGGCTCCGGATATTGATTCTATTTATGAGGTTCCTATAAATTTTGAGAAAGAAAATTTAGGAAATCAGATTTTAAAGAAATTAAACCTAAAACCAAACAAAAAAAGAGATCTCAGGGATTGGAGGTCTCTGGCTAAGACTATAAAAAATGTAAAAAATCCGGTTAAAATAGGTATTGTTGGGAAATATTTTAAAACAGGGAAATTTACTTTAACAGATTCTTATATTTCGGTAATAGAAGCGGTAAAACATGCTTCTTATTTTTTTAAAAGAAAACCGGAGATTTTTTGGCTTTCGGCTAGCAAATATGAGAAAAATCCAGCGAAAATTAAAGAGTTGAAAAAGTATGACGGTATAATTGTTCCCGGAGGATTCGGAAATAGGGGAATAAAAGGAAAATTGGAAACAATTAAGTTCTGCCGGGAAAATAAAATTCCCTTCTTGGGACTTTGTTTAGGCATGCAATTGGCGGTGATAGAATTTGCCAAAAATGTCTGTGAAATTGAAGATGCTTGCTCGGCGGAAGTTTCTAATTGCCGGCAGCCGATAATTGATGTTATGCCGGAACAAAAAAGTCTTTTGAGAGAGAAGAAATATGGCGGAACAATGAGGCTTGGCGCTTATAATTGCAAAATATCACCCAATACTATTAGTTTTCGGGCATATGGCGGAAGAAATAATCAATCTTTATTAATATCAGAACGCCATAGGCATCGCTATGAACTGAATAATAATTACCGGGAAATTTTAGAAAAGAAGGGATTAATATTTGCCGGCGTTAATCCCGAACGAAATCTTGTAGAAATTATTGAAATTAAAAATCATCCTTTTTTTGTAGCTTCTCAGTTCCATCCAGAGTTTAAATCAAGGCCTTTAAGGCCACATCCTCTTTTCAGAGAGTTTATTAGAGCGGGTACCAAGCCTGAGAACAAATAATAAATAAAAAACTTCCTATCTGAGGAAGTTTTTAGTATTTTAATCCAGGTATTATTCTACATTTACAATTTTAACTCTTCGTTGAAAACCATTAAATCCTTTTTTGCGTTTTGTTTTAAACTTAACCAAACCTTCTTTTATTGCATAAAGGGTATCGTCGGCTCCTTTTTTAACATTTTTTCCGGCTAGAAATTTTGTTCCTCGCTGGCGAATTATTATCATTCCCGCTTTAGCTTTTTGTCCTTCAAAAAGCTTAACCCCTAAGTATTTTGGCAAAGAATCTCTTCCTAACCCTGTTGTGCCGCTTGCTTTTGTTTTAGACATAATAAATAATGTAAAATGCAAATCTCAAAATGGAAAATGACAAACTAAAATTCAAAATTATTTAATGCTAAAATATTTTTAATTTTTTAAAATTTTAACATTTTGCACTGTCATTTTGATTTTTGATATTTAATTTTTAACTTCTTTAATTATGTTAGCAAAATTTTTTCAATTTGTCAAAAAATATCAAGAAGAGATAATATTATTTATTGGTGTTATCCTAATTTCTTTGTTTTCTTTTGCAGTGGGTTATATTACAGCCAACAAACAACAAAAAGGAGCGCCGATAAAATTTGAGCAGATTGATGAAAATAAAATAATAAATAATAACTAATTTATGCGAGTAGCAATTGTCGGCGGGGGAATATGCGGTCTTTATTTAGGGTATAAGCTTTCAAAGAAAGGACATTCAGTTAATATTTTTGAAAAAAAGCAGAAAATAGGAAATAGGGTTTGTTCCGGTCTTTTCTCGGAAAGAATTATAGAGTTTATTCCTCAAAGCCGTAATTTAATTCAAAACAGTATAAATTATACGGTTTTACATTTTCCCAAGAAGACAATAACCGTAAAATTCTCAAAAAAGTTTTATGTGATGAAACATAATAGCCTTGATAAGCTAATGGCGGATTTAGCCCAAAAGGCGGGAGCAATAATTAATCTGAACGAAGATATTTCTGCCTTGCCACAGAAATTTGATAAAATTATCGGATGCGACGGAGCCCACTCTTTTATTAGAAAAAAATTAAATCTTCTCGGGCCCCATTATCGTTTAGGCATTTTAGGGACTTTAAAAAATAAATCTAACCTTAACTACGTAGAAACTTGGCCCTGTCATAATGGGCTTACCCCTCACCATTTTTTTAAAAATGGTGAGGGGTTTATCTGGAAGATTCCCCGAGGAACGGAAATAGAATATGGAATAATTGGGGAAACAAATGAAGCTAAAATAATTTTTGATGAATTTTTAAATAAAAATAATATTTCGCTTACGAATATCCGGTCAAGAATAATTCCTCAGGGGTTTATAATACCTAAAAATTCTTCCCTTACTCTATGCGGAGATGCGGCCGGTTTAACTAAACCTTGGTCCGGCGGAGGAGTGATTTGGGGGTTAACAGCAGCCGAAATTCTTTTAAAAACTTTTCCAGATTTTTTAAATTATCGTCGATTAATGAAGAAATTTTTTCTCCCACGAATTATTTTCTCTAAAATAGCCACTAAAATAATTTATTCCGTTGGTTTCCGGATTCCTTTTCTTCTGCCGAGAAAAATAAGAATGGAATCAGATTTTTTATTATGATAATATAATATATAATATATAGAAAAGTTATGGAAAATAAAAATAAAAAAATTCCTTACCATTTGGGGATTATAATTGACGGCAATCGTCGTTGGGCGAGAAAGAAAGGACTGCCTACCTTTGAGGGCCATCGTAGGGGATTAGTGAAGGTAAAAAAGCTGATCAGTTGGTCCCAGAAAAAAGGGATTAAAGTTTTAACTCTTTTCGTATTCTCTACTGAAAATTGGAAACGATCAGCAAGAGAAGTTAATTATTTAATGAAATTGGCGCAATCAGTTATTGCCGATAATTTAGAAGAATTTTGCAAAGAAAGAATTAAGGTGAAAATAATCGGCCAAAAAGAAAAATTGCCCAAATCTCTTCAGAAAATAATTCAGAAGACCGAGGATTTAACTAAAAATAATAAAGAAATGGTTTTAAATTTTGCTTTAAGTTACGGGGGGAGAGCAGAAATAATTGAAGGAATAAAAAATATCGTCAAAAGAAAAGTTCCTATTGAAAAAATTAACGAAAAGGTAATCTCTCAAAGTCTCTGGACATCTGATCTTGATTTGATTATCAGAACGGGAGGAGAAAAGCGTCTTTCTAATTTTTTAATCTGGCAGTCTGCTTATTCTGAACTTTATTTTGTAAATAAATATTGGCCAGATTTTGAAGAAAAAGATTTAGATGAAGCTCTTTCCAATTATAACTGCCGGAAGAGGAAATTTGGCAAATAGGCGAGATAATTTTATTTTTAACAGTCACTTATTAACAGTGGCTGTTAATTTTTTGTCTCTAACAATGGGTGTGGATAAAGTATCTTATTTGTGTTTAAAAATTGCTAAAAAAGAAAGATTGACAAGGATTTTAGCTAATGTATATTAGTATTTAAGAGATTTTATTAAAGTGAGCAGAACTCGAATCAGAGCTCTGTCCCAAAGGTTGGTTTATTATAAAAATTAATTAAGCAACATAATAAAATGATCTTAAATACTTCAAATTATTTGGATTTGGATGGCGAAGATGATTTGGATGAAGAGGGCGACGCGGAATTAGCTATCGTAGAAGAAGGAGAAGAAGATGACAATAATGAGGGAGACGAAGAGATGGAATATAATGAAGAATATTAAAAAATTAACTTTATTATCACTGACTTTAAAAAAATAGGGACTGTCCCTATTTTTTTTATCTTTATTTTATTTCTTGACATACTGAAAAAAATATATTAAACAACGGTATTGGTGAATCGTTAAACGAAAACGGCAAAAAGCTCTTTTTATTTTAAAAAAAAGAAAGGAAAGAAAAATGGAAGAAGAAATTAGAATAGATGGAAACGACGAAGAAAAAGAAAATATCCTTGAAACCGCTAAAAACTTTGGCGAACTGTATGGTTTTATTAAAAAATTTGGTCAAATAATTGGCCAAATAATCGGTTCCGACGGAGAAAAATACGAACCGGATTATTTAATTAAAACCATTGAAAGCGTTAGGGAGGGAATGAGAAATTTTCAAAGAAGAGAAAAAATAACAGGACTAACCGGAAAGGAAATAAGAAATAAGATGAAAGTTGATTTTCAACTTCATGCTTTGCTTCGTCAGATTACCAGAAGCGAAGGATTAAGAGGTCAGGTTATAGATTTGCTAATAGACGAGGCAATAAAGCAAGAGACGGATAATAAAAACAATGAAGACACAAAACAGATTTAAGATTTTATTTAAAAAATAAAACCGTTAAGTTAATAAAACTAACGGTTTTTTATTTTTATCGCACTATATCTATTCTTTTATTGCCGATATTTCTATCATCATATAGGTTATTTTTATTGCGCGACATTGTATGATGCTGCATGATTTAAGAATATTTAAAATAAAAAATGCGGCCTAAAATAAATGTCGCACAATAAAATTAAGACCAGTAAAAAGCCAATAGGGGATAGTTAGCATTAACAAAATCCTTTATGATTACTTCATAAGGTTTTAGCTATGGATTCTGCTATAGGCGCCCACTTATGTTGAGGGAAATTTTTATTTCTATCTTTTTGTATAAATTTATACGTTTTTAATAAATCCTGAAAATCTTTTTTATCCCAAGTTGCTAAACTTTTTCCCTTATACCGATAAATGATATTAACCGCTTTCACCCATAGATTTAACTTGCTTGTTTTTCTGTTTGATAATTTTTTATTTTTAAAAAAGGGAATGATGGTATTATATAAGTCGTCTATATTTTGTACCGCATATCTAATCTGATTTTCGGCAAAACAAATTTTTCCGCAATTCAAAATATTTTTAATTTTGTTAAGAATTTTTT
>CAYQNN010000031.1:0-6098 GCA_964418955.1 uncultured Candidatus Saccharibacteria bacterium
TAAAAATTAAAAATTAAAAATTAAAAATTATCTGCGGACTTTCCACTCTGGGCTTTTTTCCAGAGCTTTAATTATTTTGTTTTGAATAACATCTATTTCTTTTGTATTCAGGGTTCTATCTTTCGCTTGATAAATTAGGTGAAAAGCCAAACTTTTCTTGCCGGTAGAAAGTCCTTCTCCGTCATAAATATCAAAAAGATCAACATCTCTAATAAGCGAACCACCGATTGTATTAATTTTATTTAAAACATCAACAACTTTTACTTTCGCTGGCACTAAAATAGATAAATCTCTAACCGCAGCCGGGTATTGAGAAATCGGCTGATATTCTTGTTCTTCAGAACAAAGTTTTGTTAATTTTTCAAAATCAATATCAAATAAAATTATTTTCCCATTGATTCCTATATTTTTCAATATAGAAGAATCTATTTCTCCCAAAAATCCAATCTCTTCATTGCCAATTTTAATTTCTGCGCTTCTATCGGAACGCCAAATCGCAAGATTACTTTCTTCTGGCGTCTGTTGATAATCATCATACCAAATATCGCTTATGCCAACCTTATTAAACAAAGAATCTATCGTTCCTTTCAACTGATAAAAACTTTCCTCTTTAGTATTTTTTCGGGCAATTAATCCTGTTAACATTCTTTTCTCTATGATTTCTTTTTTATTTTCTGCCTTTTTTTTATTCAAAAATATTTTTTCTAATTCAAAAATTTTAATTCTATCAAGGTATTTAAAATTTTCCTTAACATTCTTCAGCAAATTTGGCGCTAAACTTGGCCTTAAATATCTCTGGTCAGCGCTCATTGGGTTTTCTATCTCGGATATCTCCCCTACCCTATAGCCAAAAACCTCAGCTTGTTTCTCTCCAATAAACGAATAATTATAAACTTCTGAAAATCCAAGTTCTTTCAAAATATTTTTAATTTCTCTTTCCCAAAAAACAGCAAAATTCTTCTCGGGAGGAATTAGAGCGGCCGTCGGAAAAATAGCAGGAATATTTTGAAGTCCGTAAATTCTTCCAATTTCCTCGATCAAATCCTCGGGTAGAGAGATATCTAATCTACATGTGGGTACGACCACATTTAGAATTTTTAACTTACAATTTACAATTTTCAAACCTAACTTTTCTAAAATTTTTCTAATTTTCTTTTCTGAAATTCTTACTCCCAGTAATTTCTCAACATAATCTAAATCTAACTTAATTTTTTTCGACAAAAGTTTTTTGGGATAAAAATCAATTAAACCAGATGCAATTTTCGGCTGCGCGCCTTGGGGACGAACCGTTTTCTGAATTAAATAAGCGGCTATATCAATTGCTGTTTTTGTTAAATTAGGGTCTATTTTATGTTCAAAGCGCCAGGAAGCATCAGTTTTTAATTTTAATTCCCGGGAAATTTGGTGAATAAGGACGGCATTAAAATTAGCAGATTCTAAAATAATAGTTTTGGTTCCTTTGTCTACCTCGGCTTTTTTTCCTCCTTTTACTCCGGCAATAGCAAGAGGCTCTTTTGAATCTGCGATTACTAAAACATCTCTGTCCAAATCGTATTTCTCATTATCTAAAGTAATTATTTTCTCTCCCTTTTTTGCTCTTCTAACAATTATTGTTTTGATTTTTGAATTTTGGGATGCAACCCTCAGGGGAGTCCGCTCCGCGTCCAGGGGATTTGGGATTTGATTGGTCCCGCTAGAAGCGGGAGGGAATTGGGAATTGGGAATTTCGCTTTCGATTTTGGAAAAATCGAAAGCGTGCAGAGGTTGTCCCGTTTCCAGCATTACATAATTTGTTATATCTACGATATTATTAATCGGCCGCAGGCCGCAAATTTTCAACCGGTCTTGAATCCACTTTGGCGAAGAACCGACTTTAACGTCAACTATAATTCTGCCGGTATAACGAAAACAATCGTTTTTATTTTCAACACTTAAAGCAATAAAATCTTTCGTCTTTAATTTTTTGTCTTCGTCTAATTTATATTTCGTAGCTTGAAAATCATTGCTTACTATAGCCGCTATTTCTCTTGCCATACCAATATGGGAAAAACAATCAGACCCTCTGTTTGGCAAAACATCTATATCCAAAACATAATCCTTCCCTACTTTGCTTATTCCTTCAACCTCAAAAGCGCGTATAGTCAAAAACTCAACCAATTTGTTTGGCGGCGGCAATGGTTTTTTTAAATACGATTGTAGCCACTTATAAGAAAATAACATAAATTGATGCTAATATACCTGCCTGCGGTAGGCAGGCGAATTAATACTAATGATACTAATAAATTATTAGCATGCTCAAAACTGTTCTAAAAATCTTAAATCTCCGTTGTAAAACAAACGAACATCGTTAATTTTATACTTCATCATTGCCAATCTATCTATTCCCATTCCAAAAGCAAATCCGGACCATTTTTTTGGATTTATCCCGCCGGCCTTCAAAACATTAGGATGGACCATTCCTGCTCCCATTATCTCCACCCAGCCAGTCTGAGAACAAGCGCTACAGCCCTTTCCTCCGCAATTTAAACAATTTATATCTAGTTCAAAGCTTGGTTCGGTAAAAGGAAAAAAACTTGGCCTTAAGCGAATTTTAACCGGCTTGGCAAAAAACTTTGAAAAAAAATCTTGAATAACTGCTTTAAAATTAGCTGCCGAAACATCTTTATCAACCATCAATCCTTCCACCTGATAAAACTGAACCTCATGGGAGGCGTCAGTCGCTTCATGGCGGAAAACCCGGCCGGTAACAATAATTCTAAAAGGAGGATTATTTTTCTCCATATAACGAATTTGTACCGGCGAAGTATGAGTTCTTAATAATTTTTGATTTTTGATCTCGCTTGCGAGGAACTTGTTCCTTTTTGATTTTTGATCTTGTGGTTCTTTAATCCACAGCGTATCCCACATATCTCTGGCCGGATGATCTTTTGGGATATTTAAAGCATCAAAATTATACCACTCATTTTCAACTTCCGGACCATCAACAATCGAAAAACCGATGGTCTGGAATATCTCTTCAATTTGTCTTTTAACTAAAGTTAAAGGATGCAAATGGCCTAATAAAAGTTTTTTGCCCGGCACAGTAATATCAAACCATTCTTTCTTTCCTTTAGGACCCGAAACTTTCATTGAAGAAGGCGCTTTTCCTTTAATTTCTTTCTCAATAAATCTCCTAACCCTATTTGCTTCTTTCCCAAGCTCCGCTCTTTTTTTGTCGTTTAAATCTTTTAAAGAATGAAAAATATGGGTAAGTTTTCCCTTTTTACCCAAATATTTTATAAAAATCTTATCTAAATCTTTAAGCTCTTTCGCCTCTCCTATTTCTTTTTGAGCCTGGCTTTTAATAATTTTTAAGTTAATTTTTTCCATGCTTTAGCGTTTAATAATTAATTTTACCTTGAATTTAGTTTAAAATCAAGGTTAAATATGTGGATAATTTTAAATTAAAAAAGCCATTGATATATTAAATTCAATGGCTTGTTTTTTTTATTATTTTTTGCCCGTAAGCTCTTCCCAGTTAGTTTTTGGTCTGAGCCGTTTGGAACCAGCGTTACATAAAGGACATTCACTCTGCTCAACCGCCCAAACTTCTCTTTCAATCAAGGCAACAACTTTTCTGTCGCCATAATCAGCTGGAAGCTTTGGCGGTCGATGAATAAGAGCGCCTACGACCGGTAAAAAATTAACCGGTTCTGGGTTTCCTTCTTCTATCGCCCGACGAACTTCTTTAAAGGTTCCGCTAGTTGTTATAAGTTCTTCTATTTGAAGAACATTAGCGCGTTTGGGAATCTTCATCCGTCGCCAAACCATCTTTTTAGGATTATCTGGGGTTGGATCTTTTTCAGTAAAGCCGTGAATAGCTTTTAAAAACCCATAGGCAACATCTCCAGAAAAAGTAATAGCAGCATAAGGAGAACCAATAATCACATCAACATTGTCACTTGTCAGTCCCTGATTTTTTAATTTACGAACAAGTTGATGGGCGAGAATTCTCCTAAGATTTGGATAACAGAGCACCCGCATACAATCAAAAAATCCATTGCTGCATTTTCCAGAAGTCAGCTCAGCATGCGGGCTTTTGGGATTACCATCGTGCATCCAACCTGCATCAAGCACATCAAACCATTCAAGAATTTCTTCTGGCGATAAAGTTCTGTAGTTAAAAGCTCTTGGGGGATAATCAATAATTTTCTGTCTATCTGTTTTCACTATTCACCCCCTTTTTCTTCCATTGCCTGAGAGATTTCTTCGGCGATTTTTTTGGCAGCGTCTATTGGACCCCCGATTTCTTTTGGAGGTTTTCTAATCGGCCTGCCAATTACTAAATAGTCGGCGCCGGCTTCAATTGCTTCGGCCGGAGTCATTACTCTTTTCTGGTCCCCTTTTTGAGCCCATTTTGGTCGGATACCAGGAGTAACTTTCAAAAGATCATTAAATTCTTTGCATTTCCCCAATACTTCAAGCTCTTGGGCTGAACAAATCAATCCGTCTACGCCCGCAATTTTTGCCCAACGAGCAAATTCAATTACTTTGGCTTTTGACGGCGCGCCGTAGCTTAAATAAGCTTCTTCTTCAGAAAGAGATGTTAAAACAGTAACTGCAAGAATCTTAGGAGGTAAAACCTTGGCTATTTTCGCTGCCACTCTCATCATTTCAATACCGCCTGAAGCATGAACGTTAAACATACCCACCCCTTTCAACATACATACTGCTTTAGAGGCGCCAGCTACTGTGTTGGGAATATCAAGAAACTTCCCATCGTAAAAAATACTTTTACTTGTCTTTGTTAGCATTTTTTTGTGGATTGCCTCTGTTACTTCAAGCGCTCCTTCTTTTGTCAACAACTCCAGACCTACTTTGAATAATCCAACATGATCTTTAAGTTGATCGACAAGCTTCAATGCCCTATCTAAGCTATCCACATCCAGTGCTACAATAATTCTATCTTTTGCTTCCACTTTTTGCTCCTTTCTTTCAAGTAAAGTTGTCACGAATACATTAATTTCTTTCATAAATTTTTTCTCCTTTCGGTTTATTCCAACCTTTTATCCAATTTTCAAAGAACAAATTGTAATATTATCTTTTAGCAATATAACGATTTTTTGTCAACAAAAAAGCCGTTGATATACTGTATTCAACGGCTATCTTTCTCAATTCTCTTCTATTCTCCTACTTGAGATTGAACTTCCTGAGCCAGTTTTTTTCCTTCATCTGTTAGCTTAACTCCTCCTTTTTCGTCAACGCTAATAAGACCTTCGGATTGCATGATTTCAGTCGGAGTTAAACAAGTATCAATCTCGTCTAAACTGACTTTTATTCCGCATTTATTCGCTTTTTCACAAATTTCTCTAAAAAAATCGTGGCCGCGCTTCAAGATAGATTTGTAAAGAGCATCGGTGCAAACAGATGATAATCTTGAGTAGATCTGATCTTTTATGGTTTCGGCAAATTCAAGAACGAATGCCCGAGTGAGTTGTGAGTTTTTTACCTCTTGATATTTATTCTCGGGCTCGTCCTGCCACTCCCCAAGCCAAACCTGGCCTTTAATAATATCTGTTGTATTCAGCAAATCAATAAAATCAGTGATAATCATAATATTACACTCCTCTCAATTTATTTCAATCTTTTATTTGGTTTTTAATGAACAAAACGTAATACTATTTTTAGCAATATAACGATTTTTTGTCAACAAAACGCCCTCGCGAGGGCGTTTTGTATTGTGCGCGGGCGATGGGATTTGAACCCACGATCTCCGCCGTGACAGGGCGGCGCTTTAAACCACTAAGCTACACCCGCATATGCCGGTGGTGGGAATCGAAGAGTTGCCCGAAGGCTCCCGCCAAAGCGGGATCGGGGATTGAATTCTTCAGCACACCACAAACTTAAAATAAAGATTTATGAGTACTCTTAGCGCTCAAAACCTTTATTTATGCCGGTGGTGGGAATCGAACCCAACGACCTTAGCCTTATGAAGACTCCGCTCTAACCACTGAGCTACACCGGCAAATTTTTTATGTTGCGGGGCTGGGAATTGCACCCAGGTCTCGAGGTTATGGGCCTCGCAAGATACTACTTCTCCACCCCGCGATACCATTCTA
>CAYQNN010000032.1:0-3877 GCA_964418955.1 uncultured Candidatus Saccharibacteria bacterium
GAGAAAGGAAAAAACAAAAGTTTTTAATAATATCTTTTGGAGTAATACTCTTAACTTCTTTTATTGTTTTATGGTTTGGCTATTTTAAAAAAGAAAAACTTGTTTCTCCTCAAGTTTCAGTTAGTCCTTATTATAGAGAGATAAAAATAAATTTTGCTGTTTTTGATAGCCCTCTTTTAAAGGAATTTCAGCTGTTTGAGAAAGTTGCCCCTTTTGAAAATCAAAAGGGAAGAGAAAATCCCTTTTTGCCCTATTGATCATTTAAACATTCAGGCATTCAAATATTTAAACAAAAAAATAAAATGTTTGTATGCTTAGATGTTTAGATGTTTAGATGAACTTAATACAACAATTAGTTAAAAAAAGAATATTAGAGAAATCAAGAGCCGCTGCTTTAGAATATGAAGTTAAAACTTCAGGGAAAAGAGAAGAAGAAGTGATATTAGAAAGGAAAATAGTTTCCGAAGATTTTTTATTTGGGTTAAAAAGTTCCATTTTAAAAATACCCTTAAAAGTTATTTCTCCGGCGGAAGTTTTTTTAAAGGCCTTAGAAATAATTCCTGAAGAATCGGCCAGATATTATAAAATAATACCGTTGATAAAAGAAGGTAATAATATAGAAATAGGAATGGTTTATCCTGAGGACTTAAAAGCTCGAGAAGCTTTGGAATTTTTAGCCCGACGAGATAAACTTACTTATCAGGTTTTCCTCTTAACTCTAAGCAACTTTGAAGATCTTTTAAAAAAATACCGCAATTTAAGAAAAGAAGTTAGCAGGGCATTGGAAGAATTAAAGACCGAGCTTAAAACCGAGAGACCAATAGTTCGAGCGGGGGAAATTGAGAGAATGGTGGAGCAAGCGCCGATTTCAAAAGTAGTAGCGGTTATTTTACGGCACGCGGTTGATGGAAACGCTTCGGATATCCATATTGAACCGGGCAAAGAGAAAGTAAGAGTTCGTTTTAGATTAGACGGCATTTTGCATGCTAGTATTTTTTTGCCCCTTAAAATTGCGCCGGCCGTAGTAGCCAGAATTAAGATACTTGCTAATCTAAAAATTGATGAAACCCGGATTCCTCAGGATGGCCGGTTTTCTGCCACAATCGAAAAGAGGAACATTGATTTTAGGGTTTCTACTTTTCCTACTGTCTTAGGAGAAAAAGCAGTAATGAGAATTTTAGACCCGACCCAGAGGAAAATGAGTTTTAAGGGGTTGGGAATATTTGGAAGAAACCTTAAAACAATAGAAAACGGGCTAAAAAAATCTTACGGAATGATTTTGTCCACCGGTCCTACCGGCTCAGGGAAGACAACCACTCTTTACGCTATTCTGGGGCTTTTTAATAAAGAAGAAGTGAACATAATGACCTTAGAGGACCCGGTGGAATATTTGATTGAAGGGGTCAATCAATCCCAAATAAAGCCGGAAATTGGCTATACTTTTGCTAGCGGGCTTCGCTCTCTTCTAAGGCAGGACCCGGATGTCTTAATGGTAGGAGAAATTAGGGATGAGGAAACCGCTTCTTTAGCTATTCATGCGACATTAACCGGCCATAATGTTTTATCTACTTTGCACACAGCAAACACTCTTGGGGTAATACCGAGATTAATTGATATGGGTGTGCCGCCGTTTCTTCTTCCTCCTACCTTAAGTATTATTATCGCTCAGAGATTAGTAAGAAAACTTTGCTCTCATTGTAAAAAAAAGGTTAAACCATCTAGGCAAGCAAAAGAAATAATTTTAAAAGAAATGGAAAAGTTTCCGCCAACTGTTAAAAAAAATCTTAAATTACCCAGCCCCCTTTATATTTATGAGCCGGTGGGATGCAAAAGGTGCAATGATGTTGGCTATTCGGGTCGAATTGGGATTTTTGAGATATTGGAAATGACTGTCTCTCTTGCAAAATTAGCTTTAAAAAAACCTTCAGAAGATGAAATTCGCCAGGAAGCTCACGAACAGGGAATGGTGACGATGAAGCAAGACGGGATATTAAAGGTCTTACAAGGTCTTACTTCTCTTGAAGAAATAGTGAGAGTAGCAGAAGAAAAATAAGAACCTCGCCTTCGGCGAGAACCTTGATTCGCTAAGGTTAAATATATAATCTTAAAATAATCGCGATACCAATATACTAATGCATACTAATTATACGAATATATTAGTATCATTAGTATAATTCGTATATTAGTATTGATACAGCTATGAAAACAATTTTATTAGTTGAGGATGATCCATTTCTAATAGAAATTTATACTACTAAATTTAAAGAAGCAGGTTTTTCTACAAAAATTGTTGCTGACGGCGATATAGCTTTAAAAAAAATAAAAGAAGAAAAATTTGATATTGTACTGTTGGATATTGTTTTGCCTAATGTAGACGGGTGGGAAATACTTCAGGCGATAAAAAATGATGACAAATTAAAAAACATAATAGTAGTTATTTTATCTAATCTTAGCGAGAAAGAAGATATAGAAAAAGGATTAAAATTTGGAGCAGCTAAATATTTAATAAAATCTCATTATACGCCAAGCGAGGTAGTTGAGGAAATTAAAAAAATACTAAAATAATGCGATACCAATATACTAATACATACTAATTATACGAATACACGAACAATTTATTAGTATCATTAGTATCATTAGTATAATTCGTATATTAGCATCGATACTATGGATTATTCATCTAAATTAAAAGACCTTCTTGAAACAACTCTTACCCAGCGCGCTTCCGATTTACATATTTCAGTAGGGCATCCTCCAGTTTTAAGAATAGCAGGCAGATTGGTTACTTTAGTTAGGAAGAAAAAAATTTTAGCGGAAGATTCAGAGGAGTTAGCTTTTGGATTGATGAACGAGGAACAAAAAGAAAGATTTTATAAGGAAAAAGAAATTGATTTTTCCTACGATTTTGAAAATAAAGCTCGTTTTAGAATAAATGTATTTTTACAGCGGGGGAATGTTGCTTCTGCTCTCCGTTTAATTCCTGACAAAATTCTTACCGTTGAAGAGTTGAATCTCCCGGCGATTTTACATGAATTTATTCGGCATTCCCAAGGGTTTATTTTATTAACCGGCCCTTCCAGCCAGGGTAAATCAACGACCTTAGCTGCTTTAATTGATGAAATAAATCATACTAAAGCCGTTCATGTAATCACTATTGAAGACCCTATTGAATATCTTTTTAAAGACGACAGGTCGATAATTGACCAGAGAGAACTTAATCAAGATACCTTAAGTTTTGCCAAGGCTTTAAAATCTACTTTTCGCCAAGACCCGGATGTAATTATGGTTGGAGAAATGAGAGACCCGGAAACAATATCTACCGCTATTACTGCGGCTGAAACAGGACATTTAGTTCTGGCTACTTTACATACCAATTCAGCTGCTCAAAGTATTCATCGGGTTGTTGATAGTTTTCCCGGCACGCAGCAAAATCAGATCCGAGCCCAACTTTCAGGGTCTTTATTAGGAATTGTTTCTCAAAGATTAGTGCCTAGAATTAGAGGAGGATTGATACCTGCCTGCGAGATATTAATTAATACTCCGGCCGTGGCTAATTTAATTCGAGAAAATAAAGTTCATGAGATACCTTTGGTTATTGAAACATCAGCTGAAATTGGAATGATTTCTTTGGATAGATATTTGGTTAATTTAGTCAGAGAAAAAGAGATTGCTTTAGAAACTGCTCAAAATTATTCTTTAAACCCTTCCTCCTTAAGAAGCCTGATCAGGAGATAAAATTAAATTCTTACACATAATAAGACTTAATGAAATTTAATTATAAGAACCTGCCCTTTGGGCAGAACCTTGAAATTAAACTATTATATAATAAGACTTAATGAAATTTAATTATAAGAACCTGCCCTTTGGGCAGAACCTT
>CAYQNN010000032.1:3977-5876 GCA_964418955.1 uncultured Candidatus Saccharibacteria bacterium
GAAATTAAACTATTATATAATAATTTATGAAGTTTAATTATCAAGCAAGAACTAAAACCGGAAAGATTCAGACAGGACAAGTTGAAGCTTCCAGCAGAGAAGCTGCTTTTGATGTTTTGAAGTCTCATGGGGTTTATGTCACTTTTTTGGAAGAATTGTCTATCCCTGTTTATGCGAAACAACTGACGCTTTTCCAACGGGCGAGCAAGAAGGATGTGGTTCTTTTTTCCCGGCAGCTGTCAATTATGTTTAAGTCAAATGTGCCTATTATTGAATCTTTTCAGACTATTGCCCGGCAGACAAGAAAACAGGACTTTAGAGAAAAAATTTTAAAAATAGCCGAAACAGTGGAAGGCGGAACATCTCTTTCTGAATCTCTTGCTCTTTTTCCAAAGCTTTTCTCTCCTTTCTATAGAAATATGGTGAAATCGGGCGAAGCCTCCGGAAAACTTGCCGATGTTTTTGTTTATCTGGCTGATTATTTAGAAAAAGAGAGTTATTTTCGGGGGAAATTAATAGGGGCGATGATTTACCCAGGCTTTATTTTAACGGTTTTCTTCGGAGTGGTGGCGATTATAGTGACATACGTTATTCCTCAATTATCATCAGTCTTGAAGGAGAGTGGAACAACCCTTCCCTTGCTTACTAGAATAGTTATAGCGGTTTCCGATTTTTTTAGAGCGCATTATGTGATCGTGCCTATATTGATTGTTTTTATAATAGCCGCTATGGTTCTTTTAGTTAAAAGTAAGCAAGGAAAGAAATTTTTTGGCAGTAGCTCTTTGAGGATGCCTTTATTAGGTTCTTTTTTAAAAAAACTTTATCTTTCTCGTTTTGCCTTAAACCTTTCCACGCTTATTTCTGGAGGCCTTCCTATTGCCCAGGCCCTGGAAATTACCGCTGATGTGGTTGGCAATGACAGCTACAAAAAGATTATTTTCAAAACGAGAGACGAAGTAAAAAGAGGAGAAACAATAAGTTCTGTTTTAAGCAATTATCCCGACTTGATTTCTCCGCTTTTTTATCAAATGATAGTAGTTGGCGAAAAGACAGGTACTTTAGATTCTTCTTTAAAAAATGTAGTTGAATTTTATCAGCAAGATGTGGACAGAAGCTTGGATTCTTTTGTCCGTCTGTTAGAACCGATTTTTATTATACTTTTAGGAGGAGTGGTCGGGGGTTTGATGGCGGCAGTTCTCCTGCCTCTTTATTCAATCGGAACATTCTGATAATAGTGAATTCCTAATTTCCAATTTCCAATTTCCAATGAAAATCTAAATGTCAAATGTCAAAAAAGATAAAATCTATGATTTAGAAGAAAGAACCGCCAAATTTGGTGAAGACATCATTGAATTTGCAAAAAAAGTTCCTAAGAATATTGTAACTATTCCACTGATAACCCAGTTAATTAGGTCTGGAACAAGCGTTGGTTCAAATTATTGTGAAGCAGATTGTGCTGAATCACGAAAAGATTTTGAACATAAATTAGGTATTTCTAAAAAAGAAGCTAAGGAATCTAAACATTGGCTTAGGATGATCGCTAAAGCCATGCCGGAATTTAAAAGTAAAGCAAGAAAATTGTGGAAAGAATCAAATGAACTCCAGCGGATATTTATTTCAATCATCATTAAATCAAGATCTAATAAAAATAAATGATTTTAAATTTAGGAATTGGAAATTTTGTTGGAAATTGGAAATTGGGTATTGATTTTTATTGTTTAAGTTTTCCACAGCTTGACTTATTATAGATATGCTACAATTTATATAACGGGTAATCAGGTCCGGAAGGATTCGAACTAACATCAATTTAGCGGAGCGAATTTTATTCAGATTCGAGGCAGGAAGAGTGAAGTGTATCCTCTGGATACATAAGCGACGAGTAACGAAGAAGCTGGATAA
>CAYQNN010000033.1:0-5678 GCA_964418955.1 uncultured Candidatus Saccharibacteria bacterium
CTGCGCGACTTGGAACGCTGGTTAAATTTTTGAACCAATTCATTAATTTTTTCAAGATTTTTTTCTTGCTCTGCTTTTCTTATTTCTTGAGAAATTTTATCTAATTCTCCTTTAATCGCTAATTTCCTAATTTCTCCCAAGCAATCATTGAATTCTTTTTCAATTTTGTCATTTTCTATTTCCTCAATTTCCGCCTTTAAAGAAAAATAATTTAGGGAATCTTTTAATTCGGCCGGAATATTTTCACCAGGGCTAACTCCTTTTTCTTTAATATAATTGACAAATTGAGAGATTGGAGTAGAAAAAAGTTCAAAATCTTTTTCTTTCAGCGAATCAATATTCTTGGGAGATTTAACGGCAAGCGTAAGCAAACGTTCTTCTAAAAGTTCTTTTCTTGTTCGTTTTTTCTCTTCCTGCCTTTCTTCTATCTTTTCTCTGTTATTAAGCTCGTTTAACTGTTGCAACGGCACCTTCTGAAGCTCTTCTGATATATTTTCTTCTTTTACCCCCAGCGCTTCTGCCAAATCTTTTGTCCAAACCGCCTGTTCAATTTTATTAGGAATTTTTTTAATAACGGGAAGTAAAATTTCTGAAATTTTCTTTTTTCCTTCCAAGAAATTTTTATCAAATTTAGAAAAAGTGCTTTTAAAATAAAAATCATGTATTGATTTTGCTTCTTTGGCTAAATCTTTCAACTTTTCAGAATTTTCTAAAACAACATCTGCCGGATCCCTCCCGTCGGGCATTGTTACTATTTTTATATCAAATCCGAGACTTTGAGCTAAATCTATCCCCCTTTTCGTTGCCGAACTTCCGGCAATATCCATATCAAAAGCAGTTAAAAGATTATTTGAATATCTTTTTAGAATCTTTAGCTGATAAGGAGTCAAAGCTGTTCCGGAAGTAGCTACTACGTTTTCTAAACCGCTTTGATCCGCCATTATTGCGTCCATATAACCTTCGACCAAAACACAGGTATTTTTCCTCCTTATTTCCATCCCGGCTTTGTTCAATCCGTAAAGAATCCTGCTCTTGTCATAAAGCATAGTTCCAGGACTATTAATATATTTCGCTTCTTCCTGATTGTCGGGGCGAATAGTTTTTTTAAAAACTCTACCGCCAAAACCGACTGCCTGAGAACTTAAATCAAAAATGGGGAAAATAATCCTTCCTCGAAATCTATCATAATAGTTTCCTGTTTTTTGGGACTTCAAGGAAAGTCCGGCTTTTTCTATTTCTTCTTTTTTATATCCTCTTCCTATTAAAAAATTAGAAACCCCTTCCCAAACATCCGGAGCGTATCCTAAGCGCCACTTATTTATGCTTTCTTCTTTTAATCCTCTGTTTAGAAGATATTCTTCTGCTTCTTTCCCGCCAGAACTTTCTTTAAGCTGAGTTTCAAAAAATCGGCAGGCAAGTTCAGAAATTTCATAAAGCCGCTGCCTTTCAGTTCTTAGTTTCGGGTTTTCTTTTTTTAATTCTACTCCCGCTTTTTTTGCTAAAATCCGCAGGGCATCGCCGAATTCCACACCCTCAATCTTCATCACAAACTTAAAAATATCTCCTCCGGTGCTACATGCGCCAAAACAATGCCAAATCTGGCGGACCGGCGAAACAAAAAAAGACGGTTTCTTCTCAGCATGAAAAGGACAAAGACCCCTGTAATTTGCGCCAGCTTTCTCAAGTTTGATATAACTTCTGATAACTTCAACAATATCTAACCTGTTTTTAATTTCTTCAATTGGAGAACTCAACATATTAATCTTTTTTAATCTTAGATACGATTATAATACCACAAGTTTTAATCAAAATCAAATTAACAGTTTTTTAACATTTTAGCATTGACAGAGGCCGTTATCAGAGGTACCATAATAATATAAAACTTCTAAATTAGAATATAGGAATCCCGTTAAATCGGGATTTTAACGATAAAATTTATTATATAATTTAATCTAATGTCTCGACAAATAACAAAATTTAGCTCCAAAAAGAAAAAATTTTATAGGAAATTTATGGAAATTATTCCTCTAAAAAAGAGGGGGAAGAGAGTAAATGGCAAAAAAAGCAAAAAGAGAAATAATCATCGAAAGAGAGTAGCAATAATTAGCGTTCACTCTGATCCTTCGGCTAAATTAGGCGGCCACGAGACAGGAGGACAAAATGTCTATATTTCAGAACTGAGTAAACAATTAGGGAAAATGGGATGGTCTGTTGATATCTTTACCAGATTGAATAGAAAGAGAAGAAAAATGGTAAAAAGTTATGGGAAAAACATAAATATTATTTATTTGAAAGCAGGACCTCGTTATTTTATACCAAAAGAAGAGGTGTTAGATAAATTGCCGGAGTTTCTCGGTAGTTTTCTTAATTACAAGGAGGAAAATAAACTTAATTATAGCATAGTTCATGGAAATTATTATTTGGGAGGATGGGTAGCGGCTCAAATTAAAAGAATACTGCATATTCCAATGATAGAAACCTTTCATTCGCTGGGTCATATACGCCATCGCGCTTTAGAAAAATTTGAAAAAGAAGAGATTAACATCGAAAAATTTGGAAAACGATTAAGAACAGAAGAAGAGATTATGAAAGCAACCGATAGAATAATTGCTACTAGCCCCCCCGAAAAAAGAGATCTTCTTCATTACTACGACTTTGGTTTAGAAAATAAAATTAAAATTATTCCCTGTGGCGTTAATTTAAAACGTTTTAGAAAAATAAATTTTGAAAATGCCAGGAATTACGTCAATTTCTCTAAAAAAGATAAGATTATTATCTATGTCGGACGAATAGATTGGCGTAAAGGAATAGAAACAATAATTCGAGCCCTCCCCTTAGTTCTCAAAAAATTATCTAAATTTGAGAAAAACCTAAAAATAATAATTATTGGAGGAAAAATTGGTAAAAAGGGTGATATGGCTGATAAACAAGAAATAAAACGACTAAAGAATATAGTTCAAAAATTAGGAATTGAAAAAAAAGTTCTATTTTTAGGCAGAAAAGACCAAGAAAAACTTCGTTATTACTATTCGTCGGGTGATATTTTTATAACTCCTCCCTATTATGAACCGTTCGGTATGACTGCGTTGGAAGCAATGCGTTGTGGAGTGTCCGTTATTGCTTCAAATACAGGAGGGCTCTCTTATATAATCCAAAATAGAAAAACAGGGCTTTTTTTCTCACCGGGAAATTATAGAATTCTTGCAAAAAAAATTGTAGAACTCTTTACAAATAAGAAACTCAAAAATAAATTAACTAAAAATGCCGAGAAAACGGTAAAAGAAAATTACGGCTGGGAAAAAGTATCTTTGGAAATAGCTAATTTATATCAAGAATTATTATAGACCTTTTGCGAAATTTATGAAAAAAAAATTAAAAATTGCTTATTACTGTTCAAGCCGAACTGTTTTTCCGCCACCTAAAAATATCGTTGCAGCCAATGCAGAAGTAATGCTTGATATTGTTAGTGGTATGATTAAAAAAGGACACGATATTACTGTTTATGCTCCGAAGGATTCGGCAATGAAAAAGGCAAAAATAGTTAATTTAAACCTACCGGCCCATAGACTTGACTACGCCTATCAACCCGAAGAGTGGATAAAAGATCTACATATTGCTTACAGAATAACATATATTAGCGAGTTGATTAAAAACTCTAATCAATACGATTTAATTCATCTCCATGTTGGCCGAGTAATTTTTGGGGAACCTTTTATCAAATTTGCTAAATGCCCGGTACTTTTCACAATCCATGAAAACTTTGTCCCTCCCTTTAAACCATTAATGAACTTTTTTAAACAAGCTAATCTTATATCAATTTCAAATGCTCAAAGAAAAACGTTTCCGTCTCTTAATTATATCTCTACTATCTACCATGGAGTTCATGTCAATGATTACCCTTTCAACCAGGCCCCGAAAGAAAATTGCCTCTTTTTAAATAGAATTTCTAAAGAAAAAGGCGTAGAATTTGCGATAAAAGCCGCTAAGAAAGCTAATATCAATCTTGACATTTACGGGCCTGGAGAAAAAAATTACTTGAAAAAATCTGTCTTGCTTCATCTCAATCAAAAAATTTCTTACCATGGAATGGTTAAAAAATATTCTCCCAAATGGTACAGGGCCTACTCAGAAGCTAAGGTTTTTCTTTTCCCTATTCAATGGGAAGAACCATTCGGTTTAGTAATGATAGAGGCTATGGCTTGCGGGACACCTGTTATTGCTTTTAAACACGGCAGTGTGCCAGAAATAATTAAAGACGGGAAAACCGGTTTTATTTGTAAGTCAAACGATTTAAATTCTATGGTAAAAGCGATAAAAAAGATTTATCAAATGCCGGAAACCGAATATAGAAAAATGCGTTATAATTGTCGTAAACACGTTGAAAAAAACTTTACCGTTGAGAAAATGGTAAATAATTATGAAAAAATATATTACAAAATTTTAGAAAATGAAAAAAAATAAAAAAAGATTAAGAATTGCTACAATGGTTTCGGCCCGTTTTTCCATTCCGCCGCCGAAAGGGACCATTTTTGCTCCGATGTTTGTTGCTAAAGAAATAAGCGAAAGGTTAACAAAAAAAGGGCATAAAATAACTTTTTTTGCCCCCGATGGCTCAAATTTAAAAGTAGCAAAAATAATATCTGGAAGGATTAAGCCGCTTTATTGCTCTACCAATAAAAAACCAGAGATTTTTAAATATCAAACTTCAAGAACTTTTAAACTTCGTGGTATTAGAAGAAAAGATAAAATAGAAATCGCTGACCTCTGGGATCAACGCCTTATATCTTTACTTTATAGAGATAACTTGAAGAAAAAATTTGATATTATACACATCCACTTAAAAGCAGAGTTCGCTTTACCCATTTCATCTCTTTCAAAAACCCCGACTGTTTTTACTTTTCATGATCCAGTTTACCCTTGGCGAGCAAAAATTATTAAGCAACTTCAAACTAAAAATCAATATTTTATCTCAATTTCCAATGCCCAAAGAAAATCGGCTCCTGGTTTAAACTGGATAAAAACAGTTTATAATGGCTTAAGATTAGAAAATTTTCCTTTCTCAGAAAAAGCAAAAAATCACTGTTTATTTTTAGGAAGATTGCTACCTCGCAAAGGAGTCTATGAGGCAATCTTAATAGCAAAACGGGCGAGAGAAAAACTGATAATCGCAGGCACTAAAGATAATAAAAAATATTGGAACAGAAAAATTAAACCCTATCTTGGAAAAGATATTAAATACATTGGAGTTATTCCTTATAAAAAAATTTACCAATATTACAAAGAAGCAAGGGTTTCTTTAATGCCAATCCAATGGGAAGAACCGTTTGGTTTAACTTTTATTGAATCAATGGCTTGTGGAACTCCGGTGATTGTTTTTGATAAAGGGTCGGCCAGAGAAGTGGTTAAAGACGGGAAAACCGGTTTTGTGGTAAAAAATGTCAGCCAGGCGGTCGCGGCAATTAAGAAAATTGACCAAATTGACAGAAGAGATTGTCGAAAATGGGTAGAAGAAAAATTCAGCGTTGAAAAAATGGTGGATGGTTACGAAAAGGCGTATTACGATATATTAAAAAGGAAAAAATAATTAAATACTTACTCCTTTAAGTAAAATCCCCGCCAAAACGGGGTTTTTTGTTTCTCTAAAATGAAAATCACTTTCTGGAAAGATTAGAACTGCT
>CAYQNN010000034.1:0-5304 GCA_964418955.1 uncultured Candidatus Saccharibacteria bacterium
AAACAACCGGTTATATACATAAGGGTTGATTTGCCGGAACCAGATGGTCCCATTATGGTAACAAAATCGCCTGGATATATTTCCAGGCTTATTCCTTTCAAAACAGTAAGCTCCATTTTACCCAATTGGTAAACCTTCCAAACATTCTCAAGTTTTATTACCGGATTTTCAGTCATATTTTATTTCCGGTTACTACCTCCTCGCCTTCTTTTAATCCAGAAATGACCTCAAAAAAATCTTCGCCTTCCAGTTCCGTTTCTATTTTCCGCGTTTCAATTTCGTTATTTTGACGAACCTTAACCATCTTCTGGCCGTTTATATTTTCTATCGCTTCTTTAGGGACAAGTAAAACATTTTCTTTCTTATTAGTATTTATGGTAATATCAGCCGTCATACCCTGTTTAACGCCTTCTTTTATTTCAAGAAAATCAATAGTTACTTTATAATAAACCACTCCTCCAATTATTTTCTCCGCCGGGTCAATTGAAGCTACTCTTCCTTTAAGGGTTTGGTCGGGGAAAGAAATCAAATCAATATTTACCGGGTCTCCAATCTTTACTTTTACAATATCCTCTTCATAAATATCTACCTCTATTTGGAAAGGAGCGGCCGGAAGGAAAGAAATTACTGAAACAGTTGGTTGAACCATTTCTCCTCCTCTTTTATTAACGGCCGTAATCTGTCCATTATTAGGAGCCTTTAAGACCGCCTCGGCAATTTTGTCCTCTAAAAGCTTTACTTCTGTTTGGGCTTGGTTTATTTGGGCCTGATATAAACTACTGACTCCTTCGTTTTCTCCTAACTGTTTTTTAAGCTCTGAAACCCTGGCCTCAGCGCTGTTAATGTCCGTTTCATTGGTAATTTTAGTTGTTGAGATTGTTTGCTGAGTATTAACAAGGTCAGTAATAGCATTGCTTATATTCGTCCTCTGGGTATCTAAAGATGTTTTATCAGTAGTTGAAACGCGAGCGCGATAAGCTGTGCTTTCTGTTGCATCTCGGATTACTTCTAAAGAGCTGTTCACCGCTTCTAAAAATCCTTTTATTTTAGACAGAGCTAAATCAATGTTTTCCTCTTGGGGATTATTTTTAGCATCATTAACACGAGTTTCAGTCCTTTCTAAATTTCCTTTAGTCTTATACTTTTCTTCTATCACTTCTGTTGATTTTTCATCGAAAGAAGTAAAATAGTCCCGCTGAATTTTATAAATCGCATTATAAGCGTTATAAATTTTTAAATAAGAACTATCTAAAACAATAAGAGCGTCGCCGTAAGCGTTATCTAAGTTTTCTTTTGCCTCGGCTTTTACGTCCTCTAAATCCTGTCCCGCATTTTTAAAAGAAACCTCTGTATCCCTACTTTTCGCTTCTGCAATCTCTAGCCCGGCATTAGCTTTATCCAGCTCAATATAAAGCTGAACCGTATCAAGTTGAGCCAGGGACTGCCCCGCCTCAACTTTATCGCCGACACCGACATACACCTTTCTGATTCTTCCTGAGTTTTTAAAACCAAGATTAGTTTTCTCTGAAACCTTAACTGAACCGGTTTCAGACACCTCTTGGGTAACTGTTCCCTTAATTATACTTTGAAAAGTAAAAACTGGTTCTTTTTTTCTAAATAAAAACCAGTAAGAGATAAGCCCCAAAACAACGATAATAATTGTTATTATTAAAATTACTTTTTTATTCATTGTTTATTTTTTATTATTCATTAATTTATTTCTTTATTTTATTCTACCCTCTTTTGGCAAAGAAATCAAACAAATCATTTTAAGATAAAAATATTGACAAAAGAGATAAAATATTTTATCTTTCAATATTGTAATCGTATGCAAAAAAATGCATATACGAATAATGGCTCTTTAAAAACTTAAATTAAAATGAAAGGAGTAAAAATGAACCGAATTGAAAGAGCTTTAATGGATGCATTGTTTTTACATTTGCATCACAACATTGATAGGGCTGTCGATTTTAAAGCAATTGAAGCGCTAAATCGTGAAGTGTCGCGGTCTAAGACCTGGGGCGGAGGCCTGGTAGTAGGACCGGGAGACGATGCAGCTGTTATTAAAATGCCCGGAGCCAAAGAACAATTCGTGGCTAAAATGGAAAGTCACTGCTCCCCTTGCGTAGTGAGACCTTACGGTTCAGCCGCTACCGGAGCTAGTGGAGCCATGCGAGACATTGTTGCCATGGGCGGAAGACCGGCTTTTCTCTTAGATTTTGTTGGAACCAGACCTATGGAAGAAAAAGTAATAGTTGGTCCTTGCGGCTTTAAAGAAAAATGCTCCTGCGGGAAATGCAAGGAGATGACCAGCAAAGAGAGACTGGATTTAATAATGAAAGGGGTAAGAGATATGTGTGCCGCTATGAATGTTTTTATTATTGGCGGCGGGCTTTCCACTTCCTTTTCAGATATTGTCCCGGCAGTAGTAGTAGCAGTAATAGGAAAATTAGTTATTGAAAAACCCTTAACCAAACCAGCTAAATCAGTTGGAGAAAAAATCATTCTTATTGGCAAAACCGGTTCGGATGGGAACGATAGTTTATTTAGAGCAGGCTTAGCTAAAGAAATGCAACCAGCCATAGCTTTATTTGAAGAAGAAAAGCAAACTATGGAAGCAACTCTATCTGCTATTCAGACAAATAAAATCAAGGCCTGTTCTGATCTGGGAGCAGCCGGTATTGGTGCAGCTGTTTGCGAGTCAGCAAGATACGGCGGTTTTGGCGCTAGAATAGATTTGTCTTCGGCACCGGTTAAAGTTGATGATATAACTCCGGAAGAAATTTTAATCTGTGAAACTCAAGCCAGGATGATATTGCAGGTAGAACCTAAAAACGTTGAAGAAGTAATAAAAGCCGCTCAATCTAAAGAAGCAAAAGCAGCAGTGATTGGAGAAATCATTGATGACAACAAGGAGGTATTTGAATACAATGGTAAAACTGTAGCAGTTATTCCCAATGAGCCCTCAGAAGCTGTTTTAGAAGAATTAAAAAAAGAGGTCTAACCATAAAGCCCGTTCTATATGAACGGGCTATTTTTATCGACAAATCTTGAAAGTGTTTAATGTCGGGTGTGTAATGTCGGGTTTCAAACACCTGTGCTGAAATTTCCTTTGAATGGAAAATCCCACTTGTCTTTAAGCTAATCCAAGAAATAGAAAGTGTCTCTAATCAAGAAATGCGTAGAGTTTTCAACCTTGGCATTGGCATGGTTTTAATTGCGCCATCTAAACATTTTTCAAAAATAAGAAATATTTTAGCTGAATGTGGAGAACCGAAATGTACTATTATCGGTGAAATTAAAAAAACTTGTTCTAAAAGTAAAAATCAAAAAGTAATTTTTACTTAATAACTAAAAGTCCCGCTCTCGGCGGGACTATTTTTTATAATTACGGCGCTCTTTTCTTATTTTATAGAAACAAAGAGTTTACTTTCAAATCATTTTTTCCTTAACTTAATTGCTTTTCCTTCAACTAAGGCCTCTGACACTTTTTTACGGGCAGAAGTTAAAATTCTTTGGAAGGTGCTTTGAGAAACTTCCATCTTTCTGGCAGCTTTTGTCTGGCTTAGTTCTTCAAAATCACAAAGTCGCAAAGATTCTATTTCATCTGAAGCTAAATCAACCTCTTCTAAGTCAGAAAGAGGGACGGCTCTGGGTTTAAAATAAGTTACATTCGGATCAAAAGAAACTCTTCTTTGTTTTATTGGTCTAACCATATTTTCAATTTTTTAAAAATTATTTTTATCTCTGTTTTAGCATTTAAATCTGTTTTCATAACTGGGGTCAGGTTGGAAATAGCTCGGAAAATTTCCTTATCGTAAGAAATTTGACCTAAAAATCTCTTCCCGGCCCACTTCTTTATTTTATTGCTTAATTCAAGGTTAATATCATATTTGTTTATTACCACATTCCAGGGAATTTTAAAATGTTCAACTACTTTTAAAACTCTTTTCAAGTCAGAAAAGCCAGAAAGGGTTGGTTCGGTAATTAGTAAAACGAAATTCGCGTCTTGGAGGGAAGCGATAACAGGGCAACCAGTACCTGGCGCTGAATCAATCAGCATTAAATCCCCTTCAAATTTTTCCGCTTTTTTTTTGAGCTCTGTCACCACTTTTCCAGAACCTGTTTCTCCTGGATAAAGCTGGCCCGAAACCAAAGGAAAGCCATATTTTGTTTTTTTTATTTTTATCTCTCCGTTTTTCACCGCTTTCATTTTTATTGCTCCTCTCGGACAAAAAACTTCGCAAGCCCCGCATCCTTCGCACAAAAATGGATTCAATTTTAATTTTCCCTTTTTTACGCTTAAGGCGTTAAACCTACATTTCTTTGCGCACATTTCAGCTTCTTTTTTGCTCAATTTACTATTGTCAATTATAGGTTTTTCGGAAACGCTTATTTCAAGATTATATGTTTTATTCCCTAGCGAATCAAGGTTCTGCGAGCGAAGGGAGCGGGTTCTTATCTTTTTGACTTCCTTCCAGTTTTCCGGTTCTCCAAGCCAAACGGCTAAATTAGGAGCATCAACATCACAATCCACGGCCACAACTTTCTTCTTATCTCCAGCGAAAAGCATCGCCAAAGCAGAAGTCAACATACTTTTTCCTACTCCGCCTTTCCCACTGGCAATAGCAATTTTTTTTATCATTATACTTTTTTATTAAAAAATAAGGACGCTAAAAATATAAAAGTTCCAGCTAAAATAATTAAGGGACCGGCTGGTAAATTTATAAATTTGAAGGCTAAAATTCCCAAGACGGCAGAAACAATTCCTATTATCAAAGCTCCCCAAGAATACTGGGAAAGATTTCTGCCAAAATTACGCGAAGCGGCAGCAGGAATAACCAATAAAGCTACCGTGAAAAGAATCCCTACTATCTTTACCTCCAAAGCCACAATTAAAGCAATAGAAATTAAGTAAACAAGATTATATTTTTTAACCTTTACCCCTTCTGCATTAGCCAGGTCTTCTGATATTCCCGAAAGAATCATTTTCGGATAAATTCTTTTAATAATCAGAAAAACAATTGAGCCCAAAATTATTGCTAAAACAGCGTCTATCCAATTTATTTGAGTAATATCTCCGATTAACGCTTCTTTAGCCCGGGAAAGAGGCAAAATTAAAAAACCCAAGGCAACGCCAGCGGCAAAAACCACTCCGGTTAAGGCCTCTAATGACAATTTAGTTTTCATTCCCAACAACCATATTACAACAACCCCGATAGCTATACTTAACAATGCTCCTAAAAAGATATTAAACTGGTATATCAAAGCAATGGCAACGCCGGGCAAAGCTAAATGTCCCAA
>CAYQNN010000035.1:0-5256 GCA_964418955.1 uncultured Candidatus Saccharibacteria bacterium
TACTCTAAAAGAAAACGTTTTAAAAAATTTATTAAGCCCTATTTCCAAAAAGCTCTTGATTTCTACGACCAGGGGATAAATTATACCGACCGACAATTAGGAAAATTATTTAATTTTTTGGAAATAAAAAACCTTTTTAAAAATACTATTATTTGTTTGACCGCCGACCATGGCGAGGAATTTTTAGAGCACGGGGAAGGATTTCATAGCACTAAGCTTTACAATGAGCTCTTGCATATTCCTCTTTTAATTAAAATTCCCGAGAAAGAAAATCAAACAATAAATAAAAAAGTTTCCCTTATTGATTTAGCTCCGACTCTATGTTCTTTAGTTGGAATAAAACCAATTCTTTCTTTCAAGGGCAAAGATTTATTTAAAAGAAAAGACGAACTAATTTTTCACCAAACCGGCTTTGCTGAAAATAAAAAAATAAACGCTTGGATGGAAATAGAAAACCCTAACGAGTGTCAATTGGCTTGCCAGTCAGACCGCTGGAAATATATTATTGACTATAGTAATGGCAAAGAAGAACTTTATAATCTTTCAGATGACCCAAAAGAAGAGAATAATATTTTTGAAGCTGAACCGGAAGTTCTTTCTCGAATGAGAAAAGCGATTAAAAAATTTGAAAAAGAAAACCCGCCCTTTTCTTTACTTAAGAAATAAATTTTTTAAAATGAAACAAAGGTTTTTCCTATTAAAAGAAGAATTTAAAGAAAGAGGGGTGTTATATGGATTGAAACGGATTATTTCTTATTTATTCCGTCCTATTACAAATTTAATGAAAAGAAGTATGTTTTTGGTAAATTTGCGATATGGAGTTTTCCCGAATTTAAAACAACGTTTACCTTTTTATCAATCTAATAATAGAATGATAAAACTGCCCCAAAGTGAATTAGTCAAAAAGATGCGTAAATTTTGGTATTCAAATATACCGGGCGATTTTAATTTAGACGGCGAAAAAATTAGCCGGAAAGATATCTTTACTTATGGCGGACCTGATCCGAAATTTACTTGCCCAATTTGTCAGAAATCAGAATGGCTGTCGCGGGTTAAGCAAAAGAATTTGTTTGTATCCCACTCGTGTTCTCGAGCCGAGGAATGTGAATCTTTGTGCCGAAAACAGGGAAATGAATTTTGGACTCAATTTCATCAAAACTTTGATTTTTCTGTTGGCTGTGATTTTAATTTACCAGCGCCAAAATGCTTATACGCTTATTATAAATATTTAGGCCATTATGAAGAGCATTTTTTTAATTCCGGTTGCGATATAGTATTATTAACCCTCCGTCGCCGCTTGGCTTATAACTGTCAAGTTGAGCCAATAGAAAATTTCAATAATGTAAGTTGGTCAGATTATGACTTTCTGTTTATAACCAATACTGGATATAATCCGAAATTCCCTCGTCCTAATATCCCAATTATTTTATCTGCTCATGATTTTTGGCTTGAGAATAAAAATTTTCAATTTATGATTAATTGGTTGAAACCTGATATATTACTAACTCCTTATCCGGCCCAATGGAGAGAAAATTTTAAATTACCCGCCCGGACCAAAGTAGTTTTTTATCCTTCTTTTGATTCTTTATTTTTTGCTCGTCCAAATTTAAGCGATAATAAAAAGTTTGATTTATTAGTAATTGGAGCAATGACTGATTCTATTTTCTACCGTCCTCGTCTTAATTTAGATAAGCAGATTTGCCAATTAGCTAAATTTTATAATATTGAATTTTCTCATTCAGCTGGAGCCGGCAATGTCTATCGGAAGGGTTCTGTTTGTCGTAAAGACGCAAGAACCGGCTTGCCAATTCGTTTTTTAAATAAATGGTCAGAATATTTAGGTTCGGCAAAATATGTAATTTTTGGAAGAGTGGGGGATCCTGCAAAACAATTTTTATTTATTAAATATTACGAAATTTTTGGTTCCGGAGCTATTCCAATTTTTCCCGAAGTGCCGGATTTGAAACTTTTGGGAGTTAAACCCTTTGAACATTATATTCCTCTTTCCGAAGTTGAAGGAAATAATAAGAAATTAGCTTATTACTTAGATAATTATGAAAAATTTAAATATATTGCTGAGAACGCTCTAAAATGGTATAAAGAAAAATCTGATAAAATGCTTTTTAACGATTTTGAAGATATGATTAGAGAAATTACTAATTATAAATATCCGAAAAGGTTGGTTTAAATATTATTAAATAAAATATAAAATTATGAAAATATTAATTACAGGCATTACCGGCTTTGTCGGCTCTCATCTCGCCGAGTATTGCCTTCAACAGCCGGATGTTGAAGTTTATGGGACAATTATGTCTCATCATTTAGGAGATGAATTAGAAAGAATAGAGAGTATTAAAGATAAAATTAAGCTTTTTGAGTGCAATCTTACCGATAGAATAGCCGTGGCTAGAGTTCTTGAAAAAGTTAAACCTGACAAGATTTTTCATTTAGCGGCGCAGAGCTATGTTCCGGTTTCCTGGAAGTCGCCGGAAGACACTTTATATAATAATATTATTTCCGAACTGAATATTTTTGAAGTGGTTAAAGAAATGGAAATTAACCCGGTTATCGCTTTGGCTTTAAGCTCGGAAGAATATGGTTTAGTCACCGAAAACGAGTTGCCGATAAAAGAAACTAATCCTTTAAGGCCTCGCTCTCCTTACGCTGTTTCTAAGATTGGGCAGGAAAAATTAGGGTTTCAATATCATCAAAGTTACGGCTTGAAAATAGTCCTTACCCGTTTTTTTAACACCGAAGGTCCGGGAAGGGGACAACAATTTGTCACTTCTAATTTTGCCAAACAGGTTGCCGAAATAGAAAAAGGAAAAAAGGAACCGGTAATTTATGTCGGCAATTTAAAAGCAAAAAGAGATTTTACCGATGTCAGGGATATGGTCAGGGCTTATTGGCTGGCTTCGGAAAAATGTAAATTCGGAGAACCCTATAATGTCTGTTCGGAAAAAGCAAGGCCGATAAAATCAGTGTTGGATATGCTTCTTAATTTAAGCAAAGTAAAAGATATTGAAGTGAAGCAAGACCCGGAGAGAATAAGGCCTTCGGACGTACCGATTCTCCTGGGAGATTGTTCAAGATTCAGAAAAGAGACCGGCTGGCATCCGGAAATTTCTTTTGAAAAAACGATGGAGGATTTATTAAACTATTGGCGAGAAAAAGTTTAAAAATAAGATGATGGTTCAAAATAATAATAAAGAGAATTTTGAGAAGAGCCAGCGGCTTTATAACAGTTTTTTTAAAAATGAGGATCATTATGGGGTTAGAGAATATTGGCATGGCTGGGCGGGAAATTTTCATCGGTATAGAATAAAAATATTAAAAGATATTTTTATTAATACCTTAAAGTGCGGAAAAGAAACCGAGATATTAGATATTGGCTCTAATGTTTCTTTATTCGGGCAGATTTTTAAAGCGGAAGAATGTCCCCAAGTAACCGCTTTTGATATTTCAAGTATCTCCGTCCAAAAAGCAAGAAAAATTCATCCTCATATAAAATGTATTGTAGGCGATGCTCAAAGTCCGTCTCTTAAAGGAAAATGGGATATTTTATTTGCCAGCGAAATTATTGAGCACTTGGCTAATCCTAAAAAAGCGCTTTCAAAATGGAATAATTTGCTTAAAGAAAATGGCTATCTTGTCCTTTCCACTCCGAACAGATATTTTAGCAGAGAAAATCAAGAGCATATTTCTCTTTTAACTATAAATCAGGTGAAAAAAATACTTAAAGAATTAAATTTTGAAATAATTAAGATTATCGGTATTGATACATATAATCCTCCTTTAGATTATTTTTTGAATAAAATAACAAAATATATTCCGAAGGTTTCTTTATTGTGTGACAAGATATTTCAGGTAAAGATGCGTCTAACTTTTAAATTACCTTGGTTAGCTTACGATATAATTTATGTTGCCAAAAAGCATTAAACAGGGTTAGATTAATTAATATTTATTATGATAAATATTGTAACAAAAGCAAAAAAAGCAATACAAGTCTTGAGGGGAGAATATATTATTTCACCCGAAATATTTATTGAAAAACTTTTAGGAACGAAAAAAAATGTAGTGAGACATCTTTTTAGAGAAATAAAAAATAATAAAGAATTTAATAATTCTTTAGAAGAAAAAAGAAAGTATATAGAGAGTGTTTGTAGTAAAGAAAAAAACGAAGTTTCCGGGGGAATTTCTTTAGAACAATGTCAAATTCTTTATGTGATAACAAGAATAGTGGAACCGGCTAATGTTTTAGAAACGGGAGTAGCCAATGGTTTTTCAACCGCTTATATACTAAAAGCCCTTCGCAGGAACCAAAGAGGAACATTGTATTCAATAGATTTTCCTATCAAAGAAGAAGCTATTATCCCAGAGGATAAATCATCTGGTTGGGTTGTTCCGGAAGAATTGCGAAAGCAATGGTCTCTTGAGACAGGAAAGGTATCTGATTTATTAATGCAAATATTAGAAAAAATTAATAAGCTGGACATGTTTTTTCACGATAGTCTACATACTTATCAGAATATGTTTTGGGAGTTTGAGAATGTCTGGGTTAGATTACAAAATAACGGCTATCTCTTATCTCACGATATTGGTTTAAATTCAGCCTGGGAGGATTTTTGTAAAAAGGTTAATGTTGAAGAAGTTAAGTTAAGAGAAGGAATGGGAGGTTTAAAAAAAGATTAAGAAAAACAAAGTAATTAAAATTTGGAAAAATAAGAATATTATTATGTTATTAGGCGCTCATTATTACCCTTGGTATGGACGACCCATTTTTCCTATTCAGGGTGGGGGAATATGGAAATCAGGTTATACTAATCAGTCGATTTTAGGCGAATATAACAGTCGGAACGAGAAGGTGATTAGTCAGCATATTAATTGGGCAAAAGATGCGGGTATAGATTTTTTTGCTATGGAATGGTGGGACATTAACAGTTGGGACGATATTACTTTAAAAAATTATTTTTTAGCAAAATTAGAAAATTCAAAAATTAAATTTTGTTTTCATTATGACGGGTCCCTTGCTTTAACCTTATTTAGAAATTCTCTTTCTTATGACTTTGATGTTTTATATTCACCCGGTAAGACAAAAGGTCAAAAATTTCTTGATGATTTCGAATATTTAGCCGAGAATTATTTTAAACATCCCCAATATTTAAAAATAAACGGCAAGCCGGTAGTTATAATTTATAACGTTTCCGCTTTTAGGAATAGTTCAGAATATTTTGAACAACTAAAAATTAATATGGA
>CAYQNN010000036.1:0-5142 GCA_964418955.1 uncultured Candidatus Saccharibacteria bacterium
CTTTAATGCCTCGTTATTTTCCTATTGAGAAAATAAGAAAAGAATTACAAAAATGGGAGAAATCTATTCCGGCCGATCTCTTAGAAAAGTCCATTGTGTTCACTCAGTCAGCTGTTATTGCTAATCCGTGAGAATTTCATGAGTGATTTTTATATTTCTTGCAAATATAGTAGAATGATTAGGGCTTTGAAAAAATAACGAAAGGACTTCAAGACATGCCAAGGCAGAATGCCTTACGAACAAGGAAAAAACTACTATTCCCAGACATCCAAGCAAAGAAATCAATAAGAAAACAGTAGAAAATATTTGCGATTTTCTTCTTGCAAAGGGATATCCTGCGCAGAAAATACTAGAAGCGTTAGGGAGAAAAAAATGATGTAGTGGCGCTGAATTTCTACGAGAAGTCGGGATAAGAAAAAACTTTTTTGATAGAACGTCCCTTTTGGACGTTTTTAGTTTCGCTTTTTATTTTGGGTTGAATTTAATCAAAAAAAGAGATAAATTGAAAATATAGTATGAATTTAAGAGATTTACCTAAAATTGAAAGGCCAAGAGAGAAATTGATTTCAAGAGGCACAAAAAACCTAAAAGACGAGGAGCTTTTAGCAATTTTATTGGGAACCGGAATAGAAGGAAAAAATGTTTTGGATTTGGCAAAGCAAATTTTAAGAAAATATTCCAAAAAGCGGCTTTTGGGAATGAAATATGAAGATTTGGTTAAAATTAAAGGAATAAGCGAAGCTAAGGCCTGCACAATTTTAGCCGCTCAAGAATTAGTTCAAAGAGCCTTAAAGGTTAGAGATGAAAGCTTGCCTCAAATTCAGTCAGTAGAAGATGTTTTAGCTCAAGCAGTTTATATGAGAGATAAAACTAGAGAGCACTTAATGGTACTTTATTTAAATGCCAGAAACGAATTGCTTTATAAAAAGCCAATGTTTGTTGGAACTCTAAATGCTAATTTAGTTCATCCTCGAGAAATTTTTCAAGAAGCTTTAAAACAAAATGCGGGTTCAATAATTTTAGTCCATAACCATCCATCGGGAAACAACGAACCCTCGGAAGATGATTTGGAAATCACCAAAAGAATAACCGAAGCCGGCAAAGTAATGGGAATAGATGTCTTAGACCACATCATCATCGCCAAAAATAAATCACCGTTTAGTTTTAAAGATAAAAAATTAATTTAAAAATATGGCGAAAAATAATAAAAAATCGGAAGTTGAAAAATTAAAAAGCGAGGTCGAACGTCTTAAAAAGGAGTTGAAGAAAAGAAAAAAATACGGACTTGTATGGGAAGAAAAACCGGAAGAAGTGGTTGAGATGTGTAAAGAAAAATTGCCAGTGCTGAAAGAGGTAAAAAATAAAGAAATTATCACCGACAAAGACGAGCCGGTGAATTTACTCATTGAGGGCGATAATTATCACGCGCTTTCGGTTTTGAATTATACTCACGCCAAAAAAGTCGATGTCATTTATATTGATCCGCCATATAATACAGGTAATAAGGATTTTATTTTCAACGACCGTTATATTGACAGAGAAGACGCCTATCGCCACTCAAAATGGCTTGCTTTTATGGAAACGCGGTTAAAACTGGCGAAGAATTTGCTAAAAGACACCGGAGTTATTTTTATTTCAATTGATGATAACGAAGTAGCACAATTGAAGTTATTGATGGACCACCCTGATTTGTTTGGAGAAGATAATTTTGAATCTTTAATCTGTTGGCGTAGAAGAACAAATCAGCCCAATGATAAAGCAAAAATGATAGCCAAGGTTGCTGAGTTTATTTTAGTTTATGCTAAAAATTCAAATGTTTTGAAAGAAAAAAGAGCATTTAATACTATCCCGCTTGGGGAAACAAGAGCGGCAAGTTATTCTAATCCAGATAATGATCTCCGTGGTCCTTGGAGTACTACTCCTTGGCGAGCAAGTAGAGGACAAGGAGGAACAAAATATAAGATTATAACTCCTACGGGTAAAATTTATAATGAAACTTGGTTAGGAATGAAAGTAACATTTGAAAAATTACTAAAAGATAAAAGAATTATTTTCCCCAAAAATGGCATTGGGAAACCGCGTAAAAAAGTATTCTTATACGAAAGACAAAAAGAGGGACAATCAGCTATAAATTTTTGGGTTGGTAAAGAATATGGTGATAATCTGTCAGCATCTGCAGAATTAAACGACCTTTTTGGTGGTGAAAGAGTGTTCGATAATCCCAAACCAGCTATCTTAATAAAGATGATTTTAAGAATTAAGACGAATAAAGATTCTGTTGTTTTAGATTTTATGGCTGGCACCGGTACCACCGGACATACAGTTTTAGAATTAAATAAAGAAGATAATGGCAACAGAAAATTTATTTTATGCACCAATAACGAAAATAATAATGGTAACGGTTATAAAATTGCCGAAGATATTTGTTATCCCCGAATTAAAAAAGTTATTAATGGATATAAAAATTTAAAAGGCGAAAAAGTAGAGGGGCTTGGCGGCAACTTAAAATACTTCAGAACTGATTTTGTTGGTTATGATGAACCAACAGATAAAAACAAAATAAAACTTACTACAGAAGCAACGGAAATGCTTTGTGTGAAAGAAGGAACTTTTGAGAAAGTTTTGGACCAAAAGAATTTTAAAGTTTTTAAAAATACTAATCATTACACCAGCATAATTTTTGACCAAGCGGCAATTCCGGCTTTCAAAAAAGCAATAAAAGACATTAAGGGTAAATTCAACATCTATATTTTTTCTTTGGGCGATGAAACTTTTGATGAAGAATTTGAGAATATAAAACAAAAAGTCAAACTATCTCCTATCCCCGAAGCAATTTTAAGAGTATATAGGAGAATATTTAAGTAAAATAAATTTATGAGTAGGCATTTATACAATGCGCCCGATATTCAAAAGTTAATCTCAGAAGTAGAGAATCAAAATTTTGAGAAAAAATCTGCTCGTATTCAAGAAAAAGATTTATCTTCTGAATTTTCTGCTTTTTCTAATAGTAGCGTTGAAGGAGGTTTGGTTGTTTTAGGCATTGAAAATGATAAGGAGTTGATAGGCATCAATGCTATGGGCCAAGATAAAATTAATAAATTAATCGGCGCCCAAAGAATTTTTTGTCCACTATCAAAAGTAGAATATAAAGAAATTCCAATAACGAACAATAAGGGACGAAAAGATAGATTATTGCTTTTTTATGTTGAATTTTCTCCTGATAAGGTTATTAAGCTAAATTCGGATGAGGCCTATGAAAGAATTGGGGATCAAACCTGTGAAATGTCTCCAGAAAAGATTAGACAGATGGGGTATGATAAAAGAGAAGCTGTTTTTGAAAAAGAATTAATACCAACTTTAACTATTAAACAATTAAATCAAAATTTGATGCGAGATTTCATTGGAAAATGGATTGAAAGAGATGGATTGGAAAACAGACTATCCGTAGAAGATTTAATTTTAATGAAAGGATTTGGGCAAAGAGAACAAGGGCAAATAAAAATAAATTACGCTGGCACTTTATTATTTTACGATAGGCCAGAAGAATTTATTCCTGGTTCTAAAATTAGGTTTTTTAGATATGAGGGAATAAAAGTTGAAACCGGAACTCGTTCCAATATTGTTAAGGATAAATTTTTTGAAGGCCCTATTACTAAGCAAATCGATCGGTTAGCAGAAATGGTTAAATCACAGATAAGAGAATTAAGTTTTTTGGGTGATGATGGCAAGTTTAAAACCGTTTTGGAATATCCAGAATTTACCTGGTACGAAGCGGTTGTTAATGCTGTTGCACACCGCGCCTACAATTTAAAAAACGCAAACATTTTTGTCAGAATGTTTAATGATCATATAGAGGTTGAAAGTCCAGGCAATCTACCGGGCATAGTAACTGTAAAAAATATTTATAAAGAAAATTTTCCGAGAAACCCGACCTTAATGCAAGGATTACTTTATTTGGGATATGTTAAATTTGCCAGCGAAGGAATTGATAGAATTAGAGATGAAATGGTTAATTTGGGATTGCCCGATCCAGAATTTCAAGATGACAAAAAAGCCGTATTATTTAAAATAATTTTAAGAAATGATATTGAAAAGAGAATTATAAAAAGTGAACTAGAGGATATAAAAAAATTAAATCAAGAAATCCTACAAAAACTTAAAGAGAATGAGAAGAAAATTATTTATTATTTAGCAAAAAACAAAAAGGGTAAGATATCTGATTTTCAAGAAGAATTAAATCTTTCTAGGTCATCAACTATTGGCTATGTCAGATCGTTAGAGGCCAAGAAATTAGTCAAAAGAAGTCAGGAGCTTGGTCCAAATGTTGAATATAGTTTAACAGAGTTAGCATTGAAAGCGTCCCAAGAAGAACTGCCAGAGGGAGGGCCGTCACAAAAGGGGCTTTTTTAGGCTTCCGTACATCTTCCGTACATCTTCCGTACATGTGGATAACCTATAATCAAGTGCTATGCAACTAAAAATTTACCAAGAAAACGCAATAGATGAGTTATTGACCAAAGCTAAACAGCTTTTGGGTTATTCTGGCGGTAAAAAGTTAGTTTTTAAAGCGCCGACCGGCTCGGGCAAGACGATAATGATGGCGGAATTTTTAAAGCAGTTAGTTAATGATAGAGAAATTAGGCAATCACTTGGCTTTATTTGGACGGCTCCACGACAGCTTCATATCCAAAGCCGAGATAAGTTAGAAAATTATTTTGAAACAAGCCGTGCCTTAAAATGCTCATATTTTGAAGATTTGGACGACAGGAAAATCAGCGAAACCGAAATTTTGTTTTTCAATTGGGAAAGCATAAATAGAGCAGATAATATTTACATTCGCGACAACGAGCAGGAATTTAATTTATCAAAGGTATTAGAAAGAACCAAAGAGGAGGGACGGGAACTAATTTTAGTGATTGATGAAGCCCATCATCATGCCACGAGTCAGATTTCACAGGGTTTAATTCAAATGATTGGACCAAAATTGACAATAGAGGTTACGGCGACACCGGCAACAATTACTGATGAAGATGAAAAACTGTTTGTCCAGTTAGACGATGTCAAAAAAGAAGGAATGGTTAAAAAAGCCGTTATCTTGAACGATGATTTTGATAATTTTATCCGTGAAGGAAAAATCAAAAC
>CAYQNN010000037.1:0-5141 GCA_964418955.1 uncultured Candidatus Saccharibacteria bacterium
CTATCTCGGGAGGAAAGTCCAGTTTGCTTAATTTAAAATAAGAGATATCTTTTATCGCCCTAACATCTCCTGTTAAAGATAAGCTTTCTCCTGTTTTCCCCTGAGTAATTTGAAAATCAAAATTCGTTGCTGTTTTAAGGTTTTGAGAATTGATAATATCCGAACCACTTTTAAGATTAACTGATACCTGAGGTTCTTTCTCTCTTGTCGCATCTATGACTGCATTTATGTCAGAATGAAAAGTTTTTATATTTTTCATTTTATCTGCCACTTTTTCAATCACTTTTTCCGGACTAGGTCGGAAAGGATTCCAAAGAGGATCCCAGACCCGCGCGCCAAGAGCAATTCCCATACCTACTACTGCTAAAATAACAACCCCAACAACAATTTTTATAATAGGCCCAGTAGAACTTTTTACGGGCGTTGTTGGGATAACAGGCGGAAGAGAATTAGCGCTTGAATCGCTAATCGGTGTTTCTATTTCATCCATAATTATTATTTTCTTAGGTATTTTATAATTATTCGACCTTTACCCCGTAGGAGAATTTCGAAAATTCTTTCAGGGTAAATGAAAATTTCAAAGAAATTTTCTATTCGAAATTCCTCTACGGGGTTTATTTTTTAGAATTATCAACAACTAACCTAAAATCTTTGGAATCAATCCCCACTCTGTTTCCCCTCTTCAATTTCCCGGAAAGCAGCGCTTCTGCCAAAACATTTTCCACTTTATTCTGGACAACCCTTCTCATTTCTCTTGCCCCAAAAACCGGATTATAGCCCAGCTTGGCTATTTTTTCTTTCAGAGGTTCGGTTATTACAAATTCAATTCCTTTCTTTTCAAGATTTTTCCTTAATTTCTCCAGCATAAGCTGGGCAATGTCTGAAAGATTTTCTTGGCTCAAAGGTTTGAAAACAATAAAAGCGTCAAAGCGATTAACAAATTCCGGCCGGAAAATTCTTTTTTCAAAAAGTTCATCCAAGAGTTTTTGCTTCACCTCTGGCCATTTAATTTTATCCTTTAACGCCTTTAGAATCACCTTATAGCCGGCATTGCCGGTAGCAATAATTATCGTATTTTTGAAATCAACTTTTCTCCCCATTCCGTCCACCAAATATCCTTCATCCAATACCTGAAGAAATAAATTTAAAATATTGGGATGAGATTTTTCAATCTCGTCTAAAAGAATTAAGGAAAAAGGATTCTCCCTCACTTGGGTGGTCAAAAACCCTTCCTGGGATAGAGAACCGATTAATCTTTGAATATCTTCAATGGCTTGGAATTCAGACATATCTAACCTTATCATTTTGCTTTCTGAACCGAAATATGATTCTGCCAATGCCTTTGAGGTTTCTGTTTTTCCGACTCCGGTAGGCCCTAAAAATAGAAAAGTCCCTATCGGCCCTTTTCTGATAGTAACCTCGGACCTTGCTCTTCTTAAAGCAGTGGAAATATCTCTCACTGCTTCTTCTTGATTAACAATTCTCTGATGAATAAGATTTTCCAAATTAAGAAGAACTTTCTTTTCTTTTGATTCTATTTCCCCTACCGGTATCTCGGTTTTTTCGGTAATAATTTTTGCTATATGTTTTGGTAAAACTATTTTATCTTCGGTTGACGCGGCAACATAAACCGTTGCCGCGTCCAAAACATCTATGGCTTTTTCAGGGAAAGGGAGGGATGGAAAATAGCGTTCGGTCAAATTAACTATTTGGCGAAGAGCAGGATAAGAAATAAAAATTTTATATTTTTTCTCGTAAATAAAAGTTAAATATTCTAAAAGAACGAGAGTATCTCTCTTGGAAGCGCCAGAAACTTCCACCTTCTCAAAAAGAGTCAGAATAGAGGAGTTTTTTTCGATATAACGATGGAGCCCTTCATAGGTAGTAATAGCTATAACCTGAAACTGGGAAAAACGCAGATAAGGAGCAATAATACCAGAAATATCAATCGTTCCTGCTTTAAATGGCTGGCCAATATAATTATGAAACCCGTCAATCAATAAAATAACATTACCGGCTTTAACTATTTCCTGAAAAATTATATCTAAAACGGACTCCACTTTTTCTATACTCTCAATCCGAGTCAATAGACTAGGCATATCTAACTCCACCACTCTTTTATAATTTACTCCCGGCAAACTTTTGCCCAATAAGCTTTTTTTAGCCAAAGCGTAAACAATACTCCGTTTGCCGGTCCCCGGCTCTCCTATCATCAAAACATTATTAATCTCTGTTTGGGCCAAAATTCTTTCTGTAATTTCCAATTCCTTATTATGGCCGACAAACTCTAAATCTTTTTTTCTAAGCGATTCCGTTAAATCATTTGAATAGCTATCCAGAGTTATCGTATAACCGGCTGTCCATTCCTTGGCTAAAGTTCCTTTTTTAGCTAAATTTTCATACTCCCAAAACTTTTTTCTTCTAACAATCTTTTCTTCTATATTTTCCACCCATAAAGTTAAGTTCTCAATATCTTCGGTTTTGATATTAGCGACAACAAGATGTTTTTTAAAAATAGGATCAATTTGGCTCTGGCTAACTAAAATGTCCCCGACCTTGATAACTTCATGACCATTTTTTTGAGCAACTTTGAGCGCTTGTAAAATTACTTTTTGAAAATCTTCAGAAAATATTCCCCGAAATTTTTCGCTTTCTAAACTATCTAAATATTTTTTAAGCCCTTTTTTAATTTCTTTTAAATTCAAAAGGGCTCTGGAAGATATAAAATTTATCCCTGTTTTTTTCTTTAAAGAAAAATAAAGTAAAACCTCTGAGGAAACTTTAGAAAGTTTTCTTCTTCTAGAAAAATCAATTGCCTGTTTGACCGCTTTAGCCGCTTCAAAACTTAAAAATTCGGCTAAATTGTAATCTTCAGGATTTAAAATCACCTCAGAAAGAGTTGTTTCGGGTTTAGAATTTTTTAATTTTAAATTAAAAAAAGCTCCTTTTATTCGAGCGGATAAATAACAAACGAGAAATATTGTTGAAAGCCCTAATAATTTTTTAGATGCTGCCTGGGAAAAATTTTCAGGCACAAAGCCATAAAGGAATATCAGAAAGAAAATGACAAATAAAATTAAAAATAATTTTTCAAAAAACTTGGCGAATTTAAAAATCGGCCACTTTTCCCATTTTACCGCCCGATAAATCGCTGTTTTTTTTAGTTCAAAATTAAACATTAAAATAAAAGTTTTATTCCAAAAATTAAGCCGAAAATTAAAAGGAACGGCAAGGCCAACCATCCCAAAAAAATAATTGCTCCTATCAAAATTATAAGAACTTCTACTAAAAGGCCTATTATTATAAAAAAACTTCTCAGAATCGCTCCGATAGTTCGGGACATCATATTAAAAATAAAAGTCCCAAAATTATTTTTTATATCAAATATCTTACCGTAGCGGTAAACATATTTCCTCCAGGGAGAAATAAAAGTTTTCAAAAGAGTGGGAACGGAGAAATAATTTAAATTAAATACAAGAAAGTTCCGCCAAGCTTTCAAAATTTCTTTTGGGACATCAAAAAACTGCCAAATTAGGGCTTGCAAAAAAATACTCATTGTTATATTATACCCTATTCAATAAAAAACAGAAACTCTTGAGAAAGGAGAAAGAAATGAACGATTTATTCAGTAAAGAATTAAGAGAATGGTTCTTTCAAAATTTAGCTAACATCGTCACTATTTTTGGATTTTTGGCGGCTATTTGGCTTTTAGTAATTGCCATAAATAATCCGGAAGAACTTTGGCTAATAATGCTCTTAGCCGGGGTAGTTGGTTTATCTGATTTAGTTGACGGGATGATAGCAAGAAAGCTTAAAATCACAAGCAATTTCGGCGGCGCTCTTGATAGATTAAGAGATAAGGTTTTTGTGGTTCCACTTTTAATTGTCCTTACCTGGCACCATGCCTGGAAATTGACAAATTTACCAAGCGTCCTTATCACTCTCACCACGGCTTTAGTAATCTCACTGATTACAACCGAGATTTTTCTTTTTATTGCCTGGTGGACCGGCTTATTTAAAAAACTAATCCTCTCGGCAAATAAATGGGGAAAGCGCAAGATGTTCTGCGAATTTCTATTAATAGCGTTTTGGTTAATTTCTTTAAGTATAGAAAAATATTCTTGCTTTTCTATCATCCGATTTTCAATTTATTTAATTGATTTAACATTAATGGTAACGGTTTTTCTGGCTGTTAAAAGTTTAGAGGGCTATTACCAAAGCTACTACAAAAAAATACAGACGCCATAGAATAACCAAAAAGCTCAGCTAAAAAACTGAGCTTTTTTTAGTGGGCAATGCAGGACTCGGGGAGTGATGAACACTCCCCGCCCCGTGTTTATCACAGGGCGAACCATAGACCTTACGGATGTGAATTATCACTGGGCTGATTCTATAATTTTCTTAATTATTTTCGAACTCTTTTTGGACTTAAGAAATCTTTCTCTTTTATAGGCAGATTTTATATCGGGAAATTTCTCTACTTTCTTCAAAGTAAATGGATATCGCGGAGCAGTAGATTTACACAATCCCCTATTATGCTCTTTCAATCTTCTATGGACATTATCGGTAACTCCAATGTAATATTTATAATCTTTCAGACTTTGAAGAAAATATACGAAATAAGGTTTCATGTGGACGGTGCAGGGATCGAACCTGCGACCTCTTCGATGTGAACGAAGCGCTCTACCATTGAGCCAACCGTCCTTAAAAATCTAACGAGGTGAACTACCACTGAGTCCCGACGCCCTGACTTCATGTCAGGGGTCAGGATCCCGACTTTACGTCGGGACTAATTGCCCGTCTTACTTAAAAATACTATAATAAAAACAATCATGCAAATTTTTGAACTACATTTTAATCCGAAGCTTCGCGAAGATCAAATTTTTGACAGTTTTATTTATGAACCGGAAAATATCTATGAAAAAAAACTGGGAGGACTATATATGGTGGGAGAAATTCAGAATGCCTTGCCAAAAAGCGAAAGATTTTTAAACAATCTTTCCCAGGTTGTCAAAAAGAACTACTATACCCTCTCCGCCAAGTCTTCGGAAAAAGCCCTGTCTCACGCTTTAAAGAAAGCTAATGATTTTTTATCAGAAGAGGTAAAAAACAACAATGTTAATTGGCTGGGAAATTTAAAC
>CAYQNN010000038.1:0-5116 GCA_964418955.1 uncultured Candidatus Saccharibacteria bacterium
TCGATATTTGATATTTAATATTTGATATTAACTGAGCCCGAGCGAAGCTGAAAGCGAGCGAGGGCGAAGGAATGTGACTCATAAAGTTCATCCAAAAGCATACCGGATAAAAGGGACAACGGATTGGAATTCGAGAGGATTTTATAAAGAGGCCGCTAAAAGCTTAGAGGAAGATTTTAAAATTAGGAAATTTCTGGAAAATAAATTAAAGAAAACCGGGATTGAGAAAATTGAAATTGAGAGATTTTCTAATAAACTGAATATCATTATTTTTAGCAGCCGGCCGGGTATTATTATCGGTCGAGGAGGAGAGGGAGTTGAGAATCTAAAGAAAGAATTATTAAAGAAAGTTTTTAAAATTAGAGTTGGGAAAGGAGGAGAAATATCCAGTAAGCGCGTTCAAGATAATTCTCTTACAACCTCAGAATTGAAAAGTAAAAAGAGGAAAAAACAATCTGCTCTCGATAATGTTTCCGAGAGAAAGGGGGTAAGGATTGAGATTAGGGAAATAAAAAATCCCTGGATTTCTGCGAGCCTTTGCGCTCAATGGGTTGCTCAGCAAATTGAAAAAAGAGTTAATCACCGAAGAGTTTTAAAACAAGCGATAAGTAAATCTTTAATGAATAAAGAAGTTAAAGGAGTAAGGATAGATGTGTCAGGACGGCTAAACGGCGTTGAGATTGCCAGAAGAGAATGGCTCAGAAAGGGCCAGCTTCCTCTTCAAACCATTAGAGCCGATATAGATTATGCCAAGGCAGAAGCTCATTGCAGCTATGGAGTAATTGGAGTAAAAGTTTGGATATATAAAGGAGAGAAATTTTAATCGCGATACCAATATAATGGCTATTTTAATACCAAAAAAAGTTAAACATCGGAAATGGAGAAAAAGAGCGTCAAGAACTATTGGAGTTCGGGGAAGCAAGCTTTCTTTTGGAAGCTATGGACTCAAATCTTTAGGAGAAAAATGGATAACATCGCGTCAAATTGAAGCGGCCAGGCGAGCTATAATTAGATACTTAAGAAAGGGAGGCAAACTTTGGATTAGAATTTTTCCTGATAAGCCGGTAACTAAAAAAGGAACAGAAGTCCCGATGGGCGGGGGAAAGGGGGCAGTGGATCATTATGTTTTTCCAATTAAGCCCGGCCGGATTATTTTCGAGATAGAAGGAATATCGGAAGAACAAGCGAAAGAGGCTTTCAAGAAAGCAACCGATAAACTACCAATAAAAACAAAATTTATTAAATAAAAAATAAAATGAAAGCGTCAGAAATAAGACAAAGGCCGGAAACAGAATTAAAAGAAATTTTAGGAAAAAAAAGAGAAAAGTTAAGGCGGTTTTGTTTTGATTTAACTTCGGGCAAGGTAAAAAATGTGCGTGAAATTCGTATGTTAAAAAAAGACATAGCCAGAATACTAACAATATTAAACGAATAACGCGATACCAATATACTAATGCATACTAATTATACTAATACTAATAACCGCGATACTTTAATATAATTCGTATATTAGCATCAATATAATGGCAAAGAAAAAATTAAAAGGAATTATTACATCTAATAAAATGCAAAAGACGGTGGTGGTTGAAGTAGAAAGGATAAAAAAACATCCTAAGTATAAGAGAAGATATCAGGTCCACAAGAAATATAAAGCCCATTATGAAACGGGAGAGTATAAAGTTGGAGACAAGGTTGTTATTGAGGAGTGCCGGCCATTAAGTAAAGATAAAAAATGGAGAGTTATAAGTAGATATTAGATGATAGATATTAGATAACGATTATCCAATATCCAATATCCAATATCCAATATCTAAAGTATGATTCAAACTGAAACATTATTAAAAGTTGCCGATAATAGCGGAGCAAGAATAATTAAGTGCATTCGGGTTTTAGGCAGCACTCGTCGGAGATATGCTTCTCTTGGCGATATTATTGTAGGGACAGTTAAAGTTGCTGAGCCCCGCAGGCCGGTAAAAAAGCATGATGTGATTAAAGCAGTAATAGTCAGACAAAAAAAGGCCTTCAGGCGAAAAGACGGTTCATATATTCGTTTTGATGAAAACGCGGTAGTAATTTTAGAATCAGAAAAAAATCCAAAAGGGGGCAGAATTTTTGGGCCGATAGCGCGAGAGTTAAGAGAAAAAGGGTTTAATAAGATAATTAATTTAGCCAAAGACATAGTGTAGCGCGATACCAATATACCCGCCTGCAACACTTCCCGCTGGAAGCGGGATGCGGGCAGGCTGATACATACTAATTATACTAATACTAATAACTGCGATACTTTAGTATAATTCGTATATTAGCATTGATATTATGAAAATACATAAAAATGACCAGATTCTCGTAATTTCCGGAAAAGACCGTGGACGGAAAGCTAAAGTTATAGCAGTTTTTCCCAAGGAGGGCGTGATTATTATTGAAGGGATTAATTTAAGGAAAAAACATGTTAAGCCAAAGAAATCGGGCGAAAAGGGGCAGATCGTAGAAGTGCCTGGACCGCTTAATATTTCTAATGTGAAGATTATTTGTCCGAAATGTGGAAAACCAACTCGTATAGGTTATAGAAAGGAAGGGAAAAAGAAATATCGTATTTGTAAGAAATGCGGACAAGAAATATAATGCGATACCAATATACTAATGCATACTAATTATACGAATGCATTAGTGTCATTAGTATAATTCGTATATTAGCATCGACATATGCTTAGATTAAAAGAAAAATATCAAAAAAAAATAATTCCTGCTATGAAAGAACAGTTTGGTTATAAAAATCTTATGACTGTTCCTCGGCTTGAAAAAGTTGTAATAAATATAGGTTTTGGTAAAATGATTTCTGGCAAGACTTCCGATGAACAGAAAAAATTAACCAGCGCTATTCTAAATGATTTAGCTTTAATTTGCGGGCAGAAGCCGGTTTTGACTAAAGCAAAAAAATCAATAGCATCTTTTAAATTAAGAAAGGGTATGCCCATTGGGGCAATGGTCACCTTGCGGGGAACAAAAATGCATGATTTTTTAGATAGACTGATTAATATTGCTCTTCCAAGGTCGCGTGATTTTCAAGGGATTAATCCAGAATCATTTGATGAAAACGGAAATCTCACATTACCCGTTAAAGAACATATTATTTTTCCTGAAATTATGCCGGAAAATACAAGAATAATTTTTGGATTTGAAATAACAATTGTAACCACGGCTAAAACTCGTGAGGAAGGGATAGAATTATTAAAATTAGCTGGATTTCCAATTAAAAAAACAAAAGATAATAAATAAAGCACTCTTTACCGATTTATGGCAAAAAAATCGCAAATTGTAAAATCTAATAAAAAACCTAAGTTTAGCACCAGAATTATCAGGCGTTGTTTTCGCTGTGGCAGGAGGAGAGGATACATGAGAAAGTTTGGTTTGTGCCGAATATGTTTTCGCGAATTAGCCAATAAAGGGGAAATACCGGGAGTAAAAAAATCGTCATGGTAGACGCAATATAATTATGACTGATCCAATCGCAGATATGCTAAATAGAATAAGAAACGCTCAAGCTGTTTCCAAAGAAACAGTGATTATTCCTTTTTCTAAATTGAAATTTGAAATTTCTAAAATTTTAGAGAAAGAAAATTTTATCGAAAAAACAGAAAAAAAGGGGAGAAAAGAGAAAAAGATAATTGAAATTAGTTTAAAATATGAACAGGTTCATCGCGAGATAGAGCAAAGGTCGGAGTTTGAAGCAGTTAAAAAAGGCGTTATTAGCGGATTAAAAAGAATTTCAAAATCGGGACAGAGAATTTATGGCGGTGTTAGGGAAATAAAAAGGTTGAAGAAAGGGTATGGGATAGTGATGGTTTCAACGTCAAAAGGGGTGATGACAGACAGAGAGGCGGAGAAACAGGGGCTCGGAGGAGAAATTCTTTTTGAAGTCTGGTAAATATTTTGACTTTATGAGCCGCATAGGTAAAAAACCAATTATAATACCGGAAGGGGTGGAGATAGAGATAAAAGAGCAGACAGTAACTGTTAAAGGACCGAAAGGAGAGCTTCAGAGAAAAGTTCGGCCTGAAATTAAGGTTGAACAGAAAAACGGTCAAATTTTTGTTACTCCCCAGAAGATAACAAAAAAAACCAATGCTTTCTGGGGGTTAGAAAGAACGCTTATTTCCAATATGCTGCAAGGAGTAACAAAAGAGTATGAAAAAAAATTACAAATAGAAGGAGTCGGTTATAAAGTTAATTTAGAGGGAGAGAATTTAGTTTTAAAAATAGGGTTTTCTCATCCGGTTTTAATAAAAAAAATAGAAGGTATAAAGTTTTTAGTAGAAAAAAATATTATTACTGTTTCAGGAATTAATAAAGAGCTCGTTGGCCAAGTTGCTGCTAAAATACGAAAGGTTCGTCCTCCAGAGCCGTATAAAGGGAAAGGAATAAGATACGTTGGGGAAAGAGTTAGAAGAAAAGCAGGAAAGAAAGTAGCGGGGGCAGAGGGCGCTTAGTATTTTTTATTCTTTTATTTTTTGGCTTATGTTGAAAAAACAATTAAAAAAATATAGACGCCACCAACGCCTTCGGGCGAAGATAAAAGGCACGGTCGAAGTTCCTCGGCTTTGTGTTTTTAAGTCTGCCAAACATATTTATGCTCAGCTGATTGATGATGATGAAAGAAAAATAATTTTAAGCGCAAATGATCTTAAATTGAAACCTTCAAAGAACTATTTATCTCGTTCAACTCAAAAAAAATTAAAAACACAAGCCGAAGGTAAAAAAGAAAAAAAAGAGACCCTAAAGAGCAGGAAAGTCAATATTGCCTATAAAATAGGGAAAATAGTTGCTCAAGAATCCCTTAAGAAGAAAATTAAAAAAGTGGTTTTTGACAGAGGGGGATATAAGTATCATGGAAGAGTAAAAGCGTTAGCGGAAGGAGCGCGAGAAGCGGGCCTTCAATTTTAATTATGTTTATTCAAAAAAGAAACCCGAGAAGGTTTGAGAATAAAAAGAAAGAGGAATTTGATTCAAAGCTTTTAGATTTAACCCGCGTTATGCGGATGACGGCCGGAGGACGCCGTTTTCGGTTTCGGGCAGGAGTGGTAATAGGAGATAAAAAAGGAAGAGTTGGATTTGGAGT
>CAYQNN010000039.1:0-5002 GCA_964418955.1 uncultured Candidatus Saccharibacteria bacterium
GTTCAAAATCGGGTGGCGAGCCCGCGTAGCGGGCGAGCCAAATCCCGGATGGCGGGGCATCGTGGACAATGTTAGAACTATACTTCAGAGACAAACTGAGTATATTTATATCCCAGATTTAAGTCCACGAGCCTAAGATTATATTATCATATCTTATTCCATCATACAAATTAATATATTTTTGAATAAAATTGAAAACGAAAAAACGTCTTTTATAAACCTAACAAAATAATAAAGAGCGAAGCTTATTGCTTCGCTCTTTTTAGTCACTGAGAAGGATGTCAGAAAGTGAAGGTCTTTTGTAGAAACAACGCCCACTCTCCATCCTGATCCCAAGTAGTTCTAATGGTGAAATCACCATTGCCGCCTGGCAAAATAGTAAAAGGATCCTTAATTTTTATGTTCGGACCCAGTCGCCACGACCATTCGTCTTTGCCTATATCTGCCCAGTAAGCATTACCGCCAACTCCTATCTGAAGCCATTCGTTAATCTCATAGTTCAGATAAGTATCAAGGGTAGTAAACTGCCTCGTTCCTTCTCTTCCAAGTGGAGCGTAATACATTGGTAAAGAATTGAACTTCCACCTACCCCATCCGCCATTGATCCAAAGGCACGGACCGAAATACTCAGAGTCAGAAGCAGATACGAGATATGGAAGAGCCCAGAAGTCGAGACCAAAGGCATTGAATGCCTTGAAACCAACGGTTATCCCAGTTTCTTGATATGATCCGTCTCCTGTATCAAAGTAGTAAATGTCAAATGGTGCAAAATCCCCTTTGGTTAGAAAAACCTCTGCACATCTACCAACAGCGTTTCGGCCTCTTTGAAGGTTAATATCAAGACGGATCCAGGCCGAAAGAGGATCTTCGACCTTCTCAGATGGAAGAATAGAAGGCATAGAAGAATCTATTCCTAATAATCTTTCCAACTGATTGCCTTGAACGTTCACTGTAGCAAATAAGAAAAACATTATCACTACAACCGTCCAACTACCAATTCTGTTTCTCACTTTTCATTCTCCTTAAAAAATCAGTTTCTATCAATTTTCAGTTTTTAAATGGTGAAAAACTATCTTACCATTACTACCTATATTATAGCACGCACGTATAATTTGTCAATGTCAGAAAAGAAAAATCGCTGAGGAGGCGATTTTTGCGGGCGGAGGGGGTGGGATTCGAACCCACGAGTCCGTGAGGACGCCGGTTTTCAAAACCGGTGGAATAAACCGCTATCCGACCCCTCCAAAAAACGCGGAGGAGGTGAGACTCGAACTCACAGGCCGCTAACGCGGCATGGATTAGCAATCCATTGGAATAACCATTATCCGACTCCTCCAAACATTTTTATTCTATCTATTAAAACCGTTAAAGTCAACTTGTTTTAAGATTATCGAACAGATTGATTTTCAGCTAATTTCGTGGTAAATTAAAAGAAAATTGCCCTCGTAGTTCAATGGATAGAACGCTAGATTGCGGATCTTGTAATGCAGGTTCGACTCCTGCCGAGGGCATATGAATCTTTCTACTCCCATTGAACAAGTTCCGAGGATTGGACCTGTCTTCCAGAGAAAACTAAAAAAACTGGGGATTAAAACAGTCCAAGGACTTTTTTTCCACTTTCCTCACCGTTACGAGGATTTTTCTAATTTAGTTCCGATTTTAAAAGTAAAAATTAACGAAATTTGCACTATCCAAGGAAAAATTCTGGAAATTAAAAATAGCCGAACATGGAAAAGGAGAATGGCTTTAACCCAAGCCGTCATAGAAGATAAAACCGGGGCGATAGAAGCAGTCTGGTTCCATCAGCCATATCTGACCAGAGTTTTAAAAAAGGGAGACAATATCTTCCTTTCAGGAAAAGTAGCCATAGGGAATAATAGAATATATTTAACCAATCCTATTTATGAAAAAACGCGCGCAACGTCGGGTATTGACTTAACCCATACCGGAAGATTGGTGCCGGTTTATCCGGAAACCGAGGGTTTGTCTTCAAGATGGCTCAGATATATTTTGAAGCCGTTACTAATCGCTTTTAAAAATAAAATTCCGGAAACTCTACCGGAAAAAATAATAAAAGAAAACAAATTTTTACCGATAAATAAAGCTCTCTGGCAAATTCATTTTCCCGATTCAAAAAATTTGGCCAAAGCGGCTCAGAAAAGATTTTCTTTTGAAGAACTTTTTTATATTGAGCTCTTTGTTTTAAGGCAAAGAGCCCTGCTGGCAAAAGAAAAAGCAATTTCTTTCCCTCTTGACTTAGAACTAATCCAAAAATTTGTTAAATCCTTGCCTTTCAAGTTTACCGACGCCCAAAAAAAATCTGCTTGGCAGATATTAAAAGATTTAGAAAAAAACCGGCCAATGAACCGGCTTTTGGAAGGAGACGTTGGCTCGGGAAAAACAGTAGTAGCTGCTATGGCCGCTTTAAATACAATCAAGGCGGGATATCAAGTGGCTTTTATGGTCCCTACGGAAATTCTGTCTAAACAGCATTTCCAAGAAGTAGCTAAGCTTCTTTCTGATTTTAAATTGAATATTGGATTATTAACCGGCAAGCAAGACCAATTCCGTTCAAAAAAATTAAAAAACGAGGTAATAGAAATTTCTCGAAAGAAATTACTTGAAAAAACCCTCAATGGAGATATTGACATCTTGATTGGCACTCACGCTTTAATTCAAGACAAAGTAAAGTTTGGAAAATTGGGTTTAGTGATTCTGGACGAACAGCACCGTTTTGGCGTAGGACAAAGTGCAACACTTTGTCAACCCCAATGTTTAAAACCCGACATTGCACATTTAACGTCAGATTTTAAACCTACTATTCCTCATTTATTATCAATGACAGCCACCCCAATTCCCCGCACCTTAGCTTTAACCGTTTACGGCGACCTGGACCTTTCTTTAATTGACGAACTGCCAAAAGGAAGAAAAAAAATAATCACCAAATTAGTAAATCCGAAAGACCGAAAAAAATCTTATAATTTTATAAAAAAAGAGGTTAAAAAGGGAAGGCAGGTTTTTGTAATTTGCCCGAGAATTGAAGGAGATAATAATAAGGAAGAAGCTAAACAATCGGAAGCAAAACTAAGCTGGGCCAAAGTAAAGGCGGTAAAAGAAGAATATGAAAAATTATCAAAAGAAATTTTCCCCGACTTAAAAATAGGAATACTCCACGGAAAGATGGCAACGAAAGAAAAAGAAAAAATAATGAGAGATTTTAAAAATAAAAAAATTGATATTTTGGTTTCAACTTCGGTAGTTGAGGTGGGAATTGATATTCCTAACGCCACGGTAATGATGATTGAAGGAGTGGAAAGATTTGGTTTAGCCCAGCTCCACCAATTTAGAGGAAGGGTAGGGCGAGCCAGATATCAATCATATTGCCTCCTCTTCACCGATTCTTCCGGCCAAAAAACCCGGCAGCGCTTAAAAGCTTTGATTACTTCCGAAGACGGTTTTGCTTTAGCTGAAAAAGACCTGCAAATCAGAGGTCCTGGCGATTTCAGCGGCGCCAGACAATGGGGAGTCCCTGACTTAATGATGAATTCTCTCAGCGACGCCCGTTTGGTCGAAAAAACAAGAGAATCGGCCAAAGAAACTTTATTAGAAGACCCTCTGTTAAAAAAATATCCCGTCTTGCGGGATAGATTGGAAAAGCTTAGAGAAAGAATACACTTGGAGTAAAATTTTTAATTTTGCTGGACGCGAAGCGGACTCCATAGAGGGTTGTTTTTTTTAATTTTTAATTTATTTACGGACTTTTTCTGTCACCCAAAAGCCCATATATTTTCCAAACATCCAGTGGGTCTGGGCGTCCAGGGCGGGAAGGGCGGCAAAGAATACCATCGTTATAGGAAATAGAAGCCAACCGAAAGCAAAAACTAAATATTTAAAACGGCCATATTCCGGCGGTTTAGGGGGAAGCAGAAGAAAACTCAAATAAATAGAAATTATCAAACCAAACATAGATACGGTCATAATCCAACTAATAATCCGCGGCAAGTTATAGGATATTAAGGTCTGAGAAAATTCTTTTCCCCCCATAATCAGGGGAAGCCATCCTAATCCGAAAATCAAAATACTGGAAGTAGCCCAAGAAATATGTCCTTCTATTAATTCAAACCCTAAAGAAAATTTCTTTTTTAAAGGAATTTTCTTGTTTTTTAAAAATCCGAAAAGAAAATAAGGGATATCCCCCATTCCATATGCCCATCTTTTTTGCTGTTTATAAATATTGATTAAAGTTCTCCAAAAATTATTTGCTACATTAGCATCCATAGAAACAGGATAATACAAGGGCTGAACCCGGTAATCACCATTATATTTTAAAAAGCACTGCCAAAAAATTCTTGAGTCATCGGAAACAATATTTATCTGTTTAAAACCAACGTCTAATAACGCCTTAAAGCTCATTGAATGGGAAGAAAAAGTAACTAGTTTTTCCGACCGTCCCTGGTTCATAGTATGCCAAAAGGTGGAGGAAAACGAAAAAACACGGGAAATCACCGGGGCCTGCCAAATATTGTTTATATAAAAAGGAACTGGTTGAAAACTAGTTCTGGTTGGCTTTTCCGCGGTTAAATAAGAATAAGTTAAACAGCTGAAATATTTTGGAAAAACGCAGGTATCAACGTCAAGGGAGGAAAAAATTATATTTTCATAGGGAATATTTAAAGCGTCTATAATTTCTTTTTTTACTTTTTTAACCGCCCAGGTTTCATTAGACCCCTTTCCGGCAATCTCGCCGGTTATTTTATCCGGATGCCAAGTTATTAGAAATTTAAAAAATTTTGGACCAAACTCTTTTTTAATTTCTTCTGCTGTTTTTTGGTCAAGTTCCTTGGTTCTTTCCTCGCAAGCCAAAACTATAATCATCTTATTTTTCGGATAGTCGGTCGTCTCTAATGATTTAAAATTATCCCGGACAACCTCCAAAGGCTCTTTTGACATTGGAATAACAATCAAATGATATATCTTTTTCCAATTTTTAATAATAGGCAAA
>CAYQNN010000040.1:0-4919 GCA_964418955.1 uncultured Candidatus Saccharibacteria bacterium
GTAAACACCGGCTTAAAAGAAGGGATTGTAAAAAAATCAGGTAGTTGGCTCCAGTACGAAAACACAAAATTAGGCCAAGGGATGGAAGGGGCTAAAAAGTTCCTGAAAGAAAATCCTGAGATGGTAAAAAAAATTAAAAAAACTATCGTTGAACAATCCTAAAATTAATTTTTAATTTTTATTAAAAAACGCCTGTTTTAGATAAGGCGTTTTTTATAAAGAAGCTTTTTTTATTCAATTTATTTTATTGTATGGGGAAGCAATCCGAAATGTCTAGCTCTTTTGATTGCTTTTGCTAATTGTTTCTGATGTTTGGCGCAAAGTCCGGTTTTCTTTCTCGGCTTAATTTTAGCCAAACCAGAAGTAAACCTTTGAAGGGTTTCAGTATTTTTAAAATCAATTTCTTTAGTATTTCTTTGGCAAAAATAACAATCCATAATAAATAAAATCCCAAATCTTAATGACCAATTATCCATATATGGGCAAGCCCATCGGGCTATTGCCAATCAAATCCCAAATTCTAAATCCCAAACAATATATTATTTTGGTCATTGAGACTTTTAGAAAGGGATATCTTTTACATCAATTTCTTCGTCTTTATCCTCAGTAGCCTTTGCTATAGTTTCGGCATGGAAATTTTTTTCTTCCCCTTTTCCTTCTTCAATAATTGGAATATCCTCTTTGGTTGTTTCTTTCTGGACTTGGTCTTGGGGGCTGAAAGAATTTTTTGCCGGATCTGTTTGAGAGATATTTCTTGGTCCCATCTGCATGTTTTCAGCGATAATTTCTGTTCGGTATCTTTTATTCCCCGATGCATCCTGCCAAGACCTTGTTTGTATTCTTCCTTCAATTAAAACTAAACTTCCTTTTGTTAAATATTGCGAAGCAATTTCTGCTAATCTTCGCCATAAAACGATATTATGAAATTCGGTTTTTTCTTCTTTTTGATTCGTCTCCCTGTTATTCCAAGTTCGGTTAGTAGCTAAACCAAAATTGCAAACTAACTGACCGGAGGGGGTAGTTTTTGTTTCTGGGTCCCTGGTAATCCGGCCTATAAGAAATGCTTTGTTTAAATTCATTATATATAGATGCTAATATACCTGCCTGCGGTAGGCAGGCGAATCCCACAGTCTTTAGTATATTGGTATCGCGTTATTCGTTTAGTATTTCTTCTATTTTTTTATCAATTTCTTTTAGTTCGACCTTTTTGTTTTTTACTTGAGGAAGAGAATGCTTATATTTCTCCGTGGATTTTTTAAATAAGCTTTCTTTCAGCGGATTTTCTTTATGGATTTTTTTGCTTAAGATTATATAGCGGAGAATTTGATTTTCGGATTTAAGTTTTTTTTCCAGATTTTCAATTTTTCCTGGCTCCAAGCGAAAATTTGAAACAATTAAGGGAACCCTCTTGGTTGTTTTTACGGAATAACCAAGAGTATTTTTTAGAGGAAGAATGGTTTTCTCTAAACTGCCGGATTCTTTTTCAATAAAATTTTTTATTTTTTCGGAAATTTCCTTGGTTTCTTCTTCAGAAAAAGAAGGTGATATTAGGCAGGTTAATTCGTAGTAATTCATAATTATTCTGGTCCCTTTTATTATTAAGCATTATTATGATATAATATATCTAAATAAAAATCAAGGTTTTTTATTTTTATGATTAACTTGTCCATTTTTAAATCTTATGATATCAGGGGAATTTATTCGTTGGATTTAAATGAAGAAGTTGCCTATAAAATTGGCAGGGCTTTTGTTAAATATACAGGAGCAGAAAAAGTGGCTGTTGGCCGGGATATGAGGATTTCCTCTCCTATTCTTTTTAAATGGCTGGCTAAGGGCATTACGGCTCAAGGCGCCAATGTCTACAATCTTGGAGAAGTAGCAACCGAATGTCTCTATTTTACGGTCGGCCATAAGGGATATGACGCTGGAATTATGATAACCGCCAGTCATAACCCAAAAGAGTATAATGGTTTTAAGATGATAAAAAAAACCGCTGGTAAGATTAATGTAGTCCGAGGCAAAGATATGATTAAGACGATTGAAGAAGCCAATCTTCCAGAGGTTGGGAGAAAAGGAAAAATTGAAAATATCAATATTTGGCCTGATTATTTAGAAAATGTTTTTTCTTTTATTGATGCTAATAAAATAAAGCCGTTTAGGGTAGTAGTAGATGCCGGAAACGGCATGGCAGGAAAAGTTATTCCCTTGCTCGCCAAAAAATTATCGGTTGAAATTATTTCTTTAAATTTTAATTTGGACGGAAATTTTCCAGCTCATCCTTCAAATCCTTTAGCTGAAGGATCAGCTGACCAGATTAAGGAGACGATTATAGAAGAAAAGGCCGATTTTGGATTTATGTTTGACGGCGATGCTGACAGAATTTTCCTCGTTGATGAATTGGGCAATTTTATTAAAGGGGATATTACTATTTTGCTTTTGGCAAAGTATCTTTTAGAAAAGAATTCTGGCAAAGGAGTGGCTTATAATTTGATTTGTTCCCGAGCCGTTCCGGAGTTTATTAAAAAATGGGGAGGCAGGCCCGTCAGAACCAAAGTTGGATTTGTTAATATTAGGAAGGGAATTATGGAAAACGACGGCATAATGGGAGGAGAAGTATCAGGGCATTATTCCTTTAGAGATAATTTTTATTTTGATTCTGGTTTTATTGCTTTTTTGATTTTATTACAGATAATTTCAAAGTCAGAAAAAAAAGTTTCTGAAATGGTAAAAGAATTATCTCCTTACGCTAAAACTAATGAAATTAATTTTAAAGTGGAAGATAAAAAAACGATATTGAATAGGGTCAAAGAGAAATATTCGGACGGGAAGCAAGATTATTTGGATGGAATTACGGTAGAGTATGATAACTGGTGGTTTAATGTTAGGCCATCTCAAACCGAACCTTTTTTGCGCCTAACAATTGAAGCCGATAACGAACAACTTCTTGAGGAAAAGAAAAAAGAGCTTACTGCTTTCATTAAAAAGTTATAAAATTAAAGCACAAGAGTTAAGGCACAAGAATTAAAGAACGAGGTTTTAGGGTAGCGTCTTAAAATAGTCACGACCGTGACTATTTTAAGACGCTTTGTTCTTTGGTATAATATTATAATGTATTATAAGAACATATTCAAAAAGTTTGCCTCCGAATAACAAAAATAAAATTTAATGCCTAGACATAAAAATAAAGTTGCTAAATTAATTTTAAGAAGATTGCTGATTGGTGGAGCGGTAATTGTAGCCGCTCAGTCTCCTTATTTTTGGATAAAGTTTTATGATAATCTTTTTAAAGGAAAACCTATATTTAAAAGACAGGCTAGAAATAGTTTTTATTATTTAAGAAAGCGAGGTTTAATTAGGATTGAAAAGAAAAATAAAAATATCTATATGTTTTTGACTAAAGAAGGAGAAAAAGAGGCAGGGAGATATCAACTTAATGAAATGTATATTAAGAAACCGAAAAAATGGGATAAAAAATGGCGGTTAATAATTTTTGATATACCGGAAAATCACCGGATTAAAAGAGACCTTTTCCGAGGTAAATTAAAAGAATTGGGCTTTTATCAACTTCAAAAAAGCGTTTGGGTTTATCCCTATTCTTGTCAAAAAGAGATTAATCTTTTAAGAGATTTTTTTGGACTGAAAAAAAAGAATTTGATGGCGTTAACGGTAGAAAAGATAGAAAGCGATGAAAATTTAAGAAAATTCTTTAATCTCTAACTCTATTTAAGCTTTGGTTGGATTATTTTAGAAAATCTTTAAACCGTCTTAAAATAGTCACGGTCGTGACTATTTTAAGACGGTTTCTCTCTCTCAATTTCTCTCAATCTTTCTGTTATTACTCTTTCTATTATTACTTCCAGTCTACTATTATTTTTGCTTTACCGTTACTTCTACTATTAGTTGTTTTATTAGTTGGCAAAAAATTTGACAGAATTTGGGGAAAGGTGTATAGTTTAAGATTATTGAGTATTGAAAAAAAATTTAAAGATCTTTTAAAATTAGAAAGGAAAAAAATGAAAAAGAAAGAGCGATTTAAACTGAAAGATTCTATCATAGTGAGAACAATAAGAATAATAGTAAAGGAAGTTGGGCCGACAACTACTGTTGCATCTATCATTATGGGCCTGGTTGTGGGCTTAATGACCATCGAATTAGGCTATGTAGCATTAGGGGGTCTGGCAGGTTTGACCGCTGGCATACTTTTTGTTATACCCCTTGCTCAGCTTGACGGAAAAGATAGCCCATGGCCCCCTATAGGGTTTTGCTTAATTTATATCCTTGTTTTTTTGTTACATGGCTGATAGGTTTCTTGTTGCTTGGGTAATAACAAAAAAATAAAGCTCCTAACGTGTTGTTCGTAGGAGCTTTTATATTTGGGAGATTATCAACGAGGATAAGTTGAATTATGTCAGGCCCATTTTTTGGCGGACTTCAGATATTGTGAATTGGGCGATTGTTTCTGCCCGTTTCGCTCCTTTTTTTAGAGTTTCCTGGATATAAACTTCTCGCGAGAGAAGTTCTCTTTTTTTCCGCCGGAAAGATTCTAAATAATTTATTAAGAGCTCAGCTAAAGATTTTTTAAAATAAGCGTAACCCTTTCCCTTAAATATTTTTTCTATTTCTTTTATTGTTTTTCTGCTAAATAAACTGTAGATTATAAGAAGATTAGAGATTCCCGGCTTACTCTTAAGATTATATTTTATTTCTTTTCCGGTATCAGTAACGGCTGACATTATTTTTTCCCTGATTTTTTCGGGGCTTTCAAATAGAGAAATATAACTTTCCGCTCCCAGAGATTTTGACATTTTTTTCTTTGGATTATTTAAAGCCATAATTTTAGCTCCTATTTTAGGAAGAATAGCTTTCGGTTCAATAAAAGTTTTGCCAAATTTTTGGTTGAACTTTCTGGCAATTGTTCT
>CAYQNN010000041.1:0-4738 GCA_964418955.1 uncultured Candidatus Saccharibacteria bacterium
GCGTCTAAAAAGCTTGCCGAAGAAATTAGCCAAAAGATTAAAAGAAAAGTTTATCCCGGCATTAAAACTTCGGAGATTTTTAAACTGGTAAAAAGTTTACTTAAACAAGAAACGCCGGCAGTTGCTTTAAAATTTAATTTAAAAGAAGGAATTAAAAAATTGGGACCTACCGGTTTTCCTTTTGAAAAATATATCGGCGAGGTTTTTTCAAGAAATGGCTTTAAAGTGAAATTAAATCGGCGTATCTCTGGTTATTGTTGCCGCTATGAAATTGATTTTTTAGCCAAGAAGAATAATTTTCTATATGTCGGAGAATGTAAATACCGAAACTTGCCTAAGGGAAAGGTTCATTCAGATATTGCCTTGGCAAACTACGCTCGTTTTTTAGACCTCAAGAAAGGAAATTTCTTCGGCAAAAAACTTAAAATTAGAAGCCTGATTGTTACTAATAGAAGATTTACAAGCAAGACAATTAGATATTCTAATTGTATCGGCGTTGAACTTTTGGGATGGAATTATCCTAAAAAACAAGGATTAGAATATTTAATAGATAGCCAAAAGTTATATCCCATTACAATCCTTCCTTCTTTAAACAAATATTTAGCTGAAATTTTTGCTTCAAAAAAAATAATGTTAGCAAAAGACCTTTTGAAGATTGATATTGATAAATTTAGCAAAGAAACAAAAATAGCAAGAAACAAACTGGAAGTTTTGAAAAGAGAAGCAGGGGTTTTATTTAAGGCGTAACTGTTTCCGATAACTTGTTTTTATGATATAATTTTAAAAAGATTAATATTTTTAGTCTTAAGAAGATGGTTAAAAAAATAAAAAATGTTTTAGTTATAATAATCGGCCTTATTTCCGGAGTAATTGTTCACGGCGCTATCGAAATGTTGTCAATATGGTTTTTGTTGCACCGATTGCAAGGTTTATTTTTTAATTTTTCCTGGGATACCTGGTATAAAATAGATCTGGCCTTTTTTGCTGTGGTTGAAACTATAACGGTTGTTGTAATTTTCCGGTTCTATAAAAAACACGAAAAATAAAGCTAAAATATTATGATGATAACTTTAACTGAAGTAAAAAAAGATCCCCAGATATCGGAATTCATTAAGCAGACAGAAAAAGTTTTAGCTGCTCTTTCTTATACCGACCATGGTTTCAGACATGCTAATTTAGTGGCTATCCGGGCGAGGAAAATCGCTCAAGAAATTGGTTTAAAAAAAGATAAAGAGGAAATGGCGGCTATTGCCGGTTTTTGCCATGATATGGGAAATTTTTTAAGCAGGACTCTTCATAATTATTTTGGCGCTTTGCTTTTTCATCAAGTTCTTCAAAGCGATTTTAGACAAACGGAATTGGTTACTATTATGCAGGCAATCTCCAATCACGACAAAAGGGTGGAAGATATGAGTTTTGCCAGCCCGGTTTCCGCCATAGTTGTCTTGGCGGATAAATCCGACGTTCATCGCTCCCGGGTTATTGTAAAAAATATTGAAGAAATAAAGACAGATATTCACGACAGAGTGAACTACGCTACCAGAATGAGTAGCTTAAAGACAGATAAAAAGAAAAAAAAGATTACTTTGACGTTAAGAATTGATACTAATTCCGTTCCTATAATGGAGTATTTTGAAATTTTCACCGCCAGGATGATTTTTTGCCGGAAAGCGGCTGAATCTCTGGGGTATGACTTTGGTCTGATAATTAACAAATTTAGATTACTTTAATAAAAAATAATTATGTTTGAAAAATTGAAACAAATTGGAAAATTAAGAGAAGTCCAAAAATCTTTAGAAGAGGAAAAAATTGAGATAGAAAAAAACGGAACTCAGGTTGTGATGAACGGCAATCTTAAAGTTTTGAGCGTTAGTTTAAATCCGGGATTGGAGAGAGAAGAGCAGGAAAGAATTTTAACCGAATGTTTTAACGAAGGAATGGAAAAAATTAAGTTTGCTATGGCGCAGAAATTTCAGGGAATAATGTAAAAATTTTCTAAATTGAAAAGGGCAGTTTAGCAAAGCTAAACCGCCCTTTTTTCTTGACTTCTTATTTAAAATGTGTAATGTGAAAAAGACAGGAGTAGTGAACTTTAATAACCAAATAAAAGAAATAGAAAGGGAAAAGGAATGAAAAAGATAAAAGTAGTGATTGCCGGATTGCCGGGCAAGATGGCAAGTTTGGTTGCCAAGTACGTAGAAAGAGCCAAGGATATGAAACTTATGGGTTTTGCTCTTTCGGAAATAGAACAGCAATTACAAATTGGAAAAACTGCCGTTTTTTGTGTTCCTTTTCAGTTTGACCTCAAGAAGGTAAAGAGAGAAATTGAAGAAGTATCGCCGGATGTTATCGTTGATTTTACTCTTCCAAAGTCGGTAAATTGGGATGCTGACCTATATTGTGAATGTGGAATTCCTTTTGTGATGGGGACAACTGGCGGGGATAGGGAATTGTTGCAAAAAACAGTAGAAAAATCAAACATTTCAGCGGTTATTGCGCCAAATATGGCAAAGCAAATTGTCGCTTTTCAATCAATGGTGAGATACGCGGCGGAAAATTTCCCTGATGTGTTTAAGGGATATTCTTTGAAAATAATTGAGAGCCATCAAAAAAGCAAAGCTGATACCAGCGGAACAGCAAAGAAGATGGTTCAGTATTTTAATCAGCTGGGGGTTCCTTTTAAAAAGGAACAGATAGTTAAGGTGAGAGAACCTCAAAAACAGCTGGAAATGAAAATCCCAGAAAAATATTTGACCGGCCATGGCTGGCATACATACACTCTTGAGTCGGCAGATGGAACAGTGCTTTTCCGACTTACCCACAATGTCAACGGGAGAGATACTTACGCCCAAGGCACTCTTGACGCAATCCGGTTTTTGGCTAAAAGAGGAGAAATAAGAGGAAAAGTTTTCTCTATGACAGATGTCCTTGAAGCTTATGATTGATACTTTTTAAAATTAGCGAATAAATACCCGAGAAAAAATTCTCGGGTTTTTTTATTAGTTAGTTCCACGAAAAGTTTTGTCTGCTAAAATTGACGGCCGTCAATTTTAGCAGACAATTAAAGTATTTTTTGAAACTGATATTTTAACATTATACTTGCGTTATAATCTTGACGGAGTATTGTTATGGGTATATATTTATAATAATATGGCGCGGTAATTTGTAGTTATGCCAAAATTTGCTTATCAAAAAAAGATAATGTATAATTTATAAAATGACTAAAGATTATTCAATTTTAATAGGAGGAGCCGCAGGACAAGGCTCTCGGAAAGCCGGCCTGACGATTGCCAAGCTGTTTTCCCAATTTGGTTACAGGATATTTATTTACGATGATTATCAGTCCTTAATTAGGGGCGGCCACAGTTTTTCTCAGATTAGAGCGTCTGAAAAAGAGGTTTTATCTCACCGGGAAAAAATAGATTTTCTTTTAGCTTTAGACGAAACCACTATAAAGAAACACCAAGTAGTTTTGGATAAAAAGGGGATAATTATTTATAACAGCGATAAAATTTCTCTTAAAAAGAAGAACGCAGTAGGGGTAGCAATGGAAACAATTGTTAAAAAAGCAGACGGGATTCCTATAATGGGGAATACCGTTTTAGTGGCTGCTTTTGCAAAAATTATCGGCATTGATTGGGAAACGTTAGAAAAACTTTTAAAGAAAGAACTTAAAAAATTTCAAGAGTTGAACTTAAAGATAGCTGAAGAAGCCTTTAACGGTACAAAAAATTTGGTAAAGATTGAAAAATTAGACCAAAAGCCCTTGCCCCTTTTAACCGGGAACGAAGCGCTGTCCTTAGGCGCGGTCGGAGCAGGTTTAGATTTTTATATTGCTTATCCGATGACCCCGGCTACCGGGATTTTACATTATTTAGCCAGGCGCAAAAAAGATTTCAATATTAAGGTTGCCCAACTGGAAAACGAGGTAGGAGTTGTCAATGCCGCTCTCGGAGCGGCTTACACCGGGGCAAGAACTATGGTTGGGACCTCAGGAGGGGGATTTGCTTTGATGACAGAAGGGCTTAGTTTGGCGGCTCAGAGCGAAACGCCATTAGTAGTGGTAGAAAGCCAGAGAATGTCTCCTGGCACCGGAGTGGCGACCTATAACGGCCAGGGGGATTTGCTTTTCACCTTAACAGCCGGGCATGGCGATATTTTAAGGTTTGTTATCGCCCCCGGCGATGCCGACGAGGCCTGTTTTTGGGCCGGGAAAATTCTAAATCTTTCTTGGAAATATCAAACACCCTCAATTTTATTAATAGATAAAGAAGTTTCTGAGAGCACATTTAGTTTTGATATGAGTGTTTTAGACAAAATTAAAAGCGAAAAACCGTTGCTTTGGGATAAAAGAGGAAAGTACTTAAGATATAAGAAAACAAAAAGCGGCATTTCTCCCCTTGCTTTTCCGGGAGAAAAAAATGTAATTGTTAAAGCAAACAGTTATGAGCATGATGAGTTTGGAATTACCGTGGAGGACGAAAAAAAGGTGGAAGAAATGCAAAATAAGAGATTGAGAAAATTTGAAGAAATGAAAAAAGAAGCGGATAAACTGTTGGCAGTAAATGTTTACGGAAAGAAGTCAGCCAAAAAAGCGATTATTGCCTGGGGTTCAACGAAAGGACCGGCGAAAGAAGCTGCCGAAAAATTAGGCATTAAGATGGTTCAGCCGATTGTTCTTGAGCCATTTCCAGAAAAACAGATGAAAAACGCCCTAAAAGGAGTTAAAAAACTTGCT
>CAYQNN010000042.1:0-4482 GCA_964418955.1 uncultured Candidatus Saccharibacteria bacterium
TGAGCGAGTTGATTTTTAGAAAATTGATATTGAGAAAAAAAAGGCCTTTGGCTAAGATATGGCCAAAGGATCTGGTCGGCGAAAATCCCACCAGCCATTCCAATTATAAACACAGAAATAATTTTTAAAACATTTTTCATAAGGATAAATTTTATACTGAAACTTTCTCTTTCCTTTTTTGGGATTTTATTAAATCGCCGGGTATCCTAACAACGATTTTTCCGTCATCTGCATCAACCATTACCTCCTCTCCTTCTTTAACAATCCCCGAAACAATTTTTAAAGCCAAGGGGTCTAAAACTTTTCGCTGGATAACTCTCTTCAATGGCCTTGCTCCTAAATTAGGGTCAAATCCTTGTTCTGCCAAAATCTTTTTGGCTTTTTCTGAAATTTTTATTTTAATTCCTTTTTCTCTTAAACGTCCGGCAACTTTTGCAAGCTCAAGTTCAACAATTTTTTTAATTTCCTGCCTGCCAAGATAGTTGAAAATTATAATTTCGTCAATTCTATTCAAGAATTCCGGTCGGAAATTTTCTTTAAGCGATTCCATTACCTTGTCCTTTAACGAGTTTTTCTCTGCTGCTTCCTTCCTGCCCAAAAAACCAAGAGAACTCATTTTGGCAATATGCTCTGAACCGACATTTGAGGTCATAATTAAAATAGTATTTTTAAAAGAAGCAACCCTGCCTTTGGCGTCGGTCAACCTGCCGTCTTCTAAAATTTGAAGTAAAATATTAAAAACTTCGGGATGGGCTTTTTCTATTTCATCAAGCAAAATTACGCTATAAGGCCTCCGCCGAATTTTATCGGTCAACTGGCCTCCTTCTTCATAGCCGACATAGCCGGGAGGAGAACCTATCAACTTAGAAACAGTGTGTCTTTCCATATATTCCGACATATCCAATCTAACTAAAGCATTTTCGTCATCAAATAAAAACTCAGCTAATGCTTTGGCAGTCTCGGTCTTGCCGACTCCGGTTGGGCCCAAAAACATAAACGACCCTAATGGCCTATTCTCTTCGGAAATCCCCGCCCGCGAGCGCCGAATAGCATTAGAAATAGCCGTAATCGCCTTCTGCTGGCCAATAACTCTCCGAGAAATAATTCCCTCCATTTTTTCCAGTTTATTCGCTTCTCCTTCAATCAATCTTGTTAACGGAATGCCTGTCCATCTAGAAACGACTTTGGCTATATCTTCTTCGTCAATCTCTTCTTTTAAAATTGGCCTGTTCTTTTGAATCTTTACTAATTTTTTCTCAGTTTTTCTAACTTCTTTTAAAAGTTCGGGAATTTTTCCATATTTAATTTCAGCCACTTTTTGCAGATTAGCTTCCCTCTGGGCAATCTCGGACTGAAAAGTAAGACCATCAATTTCTTTCTTAAAATTTCTTATTTTTTGAATTAGCTCTTTTTCGGCTTTCCATTTTAATTCAAAACTGCGATCTTTCTCCTTTAAATCAGCTAGGGTCCGATTAATTGCTATTAACCTTCTTTTTGTTCCTTTTTCTTTTTTAATTGCTTCTTTCTCAATCTCCAAGCGCTGAATCTCCCTCCTTAATTCGTCAAGTTCGTCCGGCTCGGATTCAATCTCTAATCTAAGAGCTGACATTGCTTCATCCATTAAATCAACCGCCTTGTCAGGCAAAAAACGGCCGGTGATATAACGAGAAGAAAGCTTAGCGGCAGCAATTATAGCCGAATCCTTTATCCTCAACCCGTGATGGACTTCATATTTTTCTTTAATTCCCCTTAAAATAGCAACGGTATCTTCAACCGAGGGTTCTTGGACATAAATTGACTGGAATCTTCTTTCCAAAGCGGCGTCTTTCTCAATATATTTTTGATATTCTTTTAAAGTAGTAGCTCCAATCGCTTTGAGTTCTCCCCGCGCCAAAGCTGGTTTTAAAAGATTGGAAGCGTCAATTGCCCCTTCAGCCGCTCCGGCTCCAACCAAAGTATGCAGTTCGTCAATAAAAATAATATATCTCCCGGCTGCCCGATTAATTTCTTTTAGCAATGCCCTAACCCTATCCTCAAACTCTCCCCTATATTTTGTGCCTGCTATTAAAGACCCTAAGTCCAAACCGATAACTTCTTTATCTTTTAAACTTTCCGGAATATCCCCTTTAATTATCCTTTGAGCCAATCCTTCAACAATAGCCGTTTTGCCTACTCCCGCTTCCCCTATCAAAACCGGGTTATTTTTTGTTCTTCGGGAAAGAACTTGCATTAACCGGCGAATCTCATCCTCTCTGCCGATTACTGGGTCAAGTTTTCCCTGGCGGGCTAAAGCAGTTAAATTTCTGGTATATTTTTCCACAACTTGATATTTTGATTCCGGCTCCGGGTCGGTAATTCTTGACCCTCCCCGAATTTGGGCTAAATTTTTCAGAACTGTATTATAATCCAATTTACCAAACTCTAAAGAAGCATTACTCCCGCCCGCCCCACCGCGAGGCAAGCCAGACTTTAAAAAAGTTGCTTTATCTAAAACTTCTTTGGCTTTGGTCTCGGTGCTAAGAAGAGCCAAAAATAAATGTTCAACCGAAACAAACTCGTCTCCCATTTTTACTGATTCCTGACGGGCTGTTTCTAAAACTTTTGCCATATCCTGAGTCAAATAAAATTGGCCGAAACTTTGAGGAACGGTAATGGTGGGAATTGTATTTAAAGCGCTTTCTGCTTTCTTTTTTAAACCCTCTACATCAGCTCCTAATTTTCTAAGCAAGGTTAAAACAATACTTTCTTCCTGCGATAACAAAGCCAAAAGCAGGTGCAGGGCGTCTATTTGCTGCTGCCCTTTTTCCCGAGCAATAGATTGAGCCGACAAAATCGCTTCTTGGGTTTTATGAGTAAAATTTGCTCCGTTCACACTTTGACTCGTCCTTCGTTTCGCTCAGGACTCGCTCAGTGCAAGTATCTTTTTGAATATCATCTCTTTTTAATACTTTGCAGAGGCGAAATATCCTGAGCTTGTCGAAGAATAGTTTTATTATTCGTTTTCTTTCTAACATAAAACTCTTAAAAAATCAAGAAAAAAGCCTCTATAAAGAGGCTTTGTTTTGAGAAGCTTTTCTCTTTTTTATTAGTTACAACCCGGATTCTCTTTTTTTGGCTCCATATTCTTTTAAAGCTTCTTGTAATATCTCTACGGTAACATCTGGAAAATATTCAGGAACAGAACTAAACTGAGAATAAGCAACCTGATATGGCAATGCACCAGAAGTAGGAGTTTTGGCATTTCCCGCCCTAATAATTAAATCCACCTCCTCTTTCACAACTAATCTAGCCGGGTTAAATCTCCCGTTTACAATTGCCTGATTAATCTCCCAAACTCCATCATAAGGCGTAAGGACATAAACTTTTAGTTTTTTCCCAGAAGATCTCGTTTCAAGAAGCTTGATATTGTTTACATAATCATTGATCACCTCTCCTAGTATTTTCTTATCTTTGTAAAGATCGAATATTTTCTGATCTCCGACAAACTTAACCTTGCAGGACGACATCATTTCTTTATTGTCAATCCATATTTTAAAAAACTCTGCCTCAACTTTTAGCATAACTTCTACTTGTTCATCTGGTCTTTCAAGGTTTCTTCTCTGTAAAGCGTAGATAGATAAAATCTTTGTAATGTCGTTTTGCAGAATCCATTTTATTATAGAGGAAAAAACTTCTCCCCCTTTTTTATAAGAATTGAACAAATAACCTTGAGGGACAAAAATTTTACCTGAATCAAGAATATCTATAGAGTTATCACAGTCATCATAAAAAGGATCTCTTCCTGTCCGGCTATACTCTTCTATTCTTTCCTCCAGCAGTTCAGTATCTTTTTTTAGCACTGATAAGATCTCCCTAAACGCTTCAAGAGATTCGTTGAATAATTCTGCCAAATACTCTCTTCTGGCATATCTTCTATCCCCGTCAGGTATTATTAATAAGTGATTTAACTTATTCGCTCTTTTTGCTTCCATTTTTTCTCCTTTCTTAATTTTTAAAGTACTTTAATCAACTTAGAACTAACTTTCTTTTTTTATCACGAATCCTCAAAAAGATCAAGAAAAAAGCCCTGGATTATTAATCAAGGGCTTTGTTTTACTGCTCTCGGATAGGAACCAAGAACCTTTAAAAAACTTACTCTTTCTTTAATCTTTCTAAAAGCAACTCTTAAGTCATCTTCTTGTTGATGTCCTTCAATATCAATAAAAAACACATATTCTCCCAATCTTCTCTTAGAAGGCCGGGAAATTATCATAGTCATATTAATTCGGAGAACATCAAAAACCTCCAAAACCCCATACAGAGCGCCGGGCTTATCTTTTGTCCCAAAAATAAATGAGGTTTTGTCTTTTTCGGTTCTTTCTTTTTTTTCTTTTCCCAAAATAATAAAACGGGTTTGATTATTGTCGTTATCATTAACATTCTCTTTTATCACTGTCGCATAATAAATCTCGGCTGCCCGTTTTGTTCCCAGAGCGGCTATTG
>CAYQNN010000043.1:0-4438 GCA_964418955.1 uncultured Candidatus Saccharibacteria bacterium
TAAGCAGTTATTATTTTTATATGAGCTGGAAACCGGAATATGTTATTTTACTTATAATCTCTACATTAGTTGACTATATTGTGGGGATAAATATTTATAAGTCAAAAATTCAAAAAAGAAAAACATTATTTTTAATGATAAGTCTTTTAACGAACTTAGGGCTGTTATTCGCTTTTAAATATTTTAATTTTTTTAGTAATTCTTTTAGAGAATTTGTAGATTTATTTAGCATTTCATTTAATCCTTTAACATTAAAAGTTTTATTGCCCATCGGAATATCTTTTTATACTTTTCAAACAATCGGTTATACTATCGATGTTTACAGGGGAAAAATTAAACCGGAAAGGCATTTAGGAATTTTTGCTGTTTATGTGTCTTTTTTCCCTCAGCTTGTTGCGGGTCCAATTGAAAGAGCTAAAAATCTTTTGCCTCAATTTTTTGAAAAACATTATTTTAAATATAAGGAAACTATTAGTGGTTTGAGGCTGATGGTGTGGGGATTTTTTAAAAAGATAGTTATTGCGGATAATTTAGCAATTGTTGTTAATACAGTTTATAACAATGTTCAAGATTATAGCGGTATTCCATTAATACTTGCAACATTATTTTTTGCTTTTCAAATTTATTGTGATTTTTCAGGATATTCTGATATTGCCATAGGCGCTGCTCAAGTAATGGGATTTAAGTTAATGAATAATTTCAGGAGACCATACTTCTCAAAATCAATTTCTGAATTTTGGAGAAGATGGCACATTTCATTATCAACCTGGTTTAGAGATTATTTATATATTCCTCTTGGGGGAAATAGAATGTCTATTCCAAGGTGGTATTTAAATTTACTTGTTGTTTTTATAATTGCTGGTTTATGGCATGGCGCTAATTGGACATTTATAATATGGGGTGCTTTAAATGGTTTTTATTTAATATTTGACAAATCAACTAAAAATTTAAGAAATAATATTGCTAAAAGAATTGGTCTAATCAATTTTCCCAAAATATATACTATGATCCAAATAGGAATTACATTTTTATTGGTAAATATAAGTTGGATATTTTTTAGGGCTAATTCATTGTCAGACGCATTTTATATTTTAACCCACATTTTTTCAAATATTAGTTTAAAGTTTTCTAATATATATATTGGAATTGGTTGGTCAGAATTAGTAATTATAGTTTTTTCAATACTTTTCATGGAAATTATTCATTTAACGCAAGAATATTCAGGAATGAAACATCTCTTGTCAAATCAGTCCGTTTTAATAAAATGGTCAGCTTTTTTAGTGATTATTATGTCAATATTATTATTCGGAGCGTTTAACGGTACGCAATTTATATATTTTCAATTTTAATTAAAGAATGAAACAGCATAAAATAATATTTGTAAAAAAAGGGATACTGTTTGTAATTATTATAACAGGGCTTATTTCGGTCTTAAATTTGGCTTATTTGAAATTGATAGAACCAAAAAAAATAATAGAACGAAAAGAAGCGATATATGAAAAATTTTTAAAAGACCTGAATAATCCAGAAATTGATTTTGCTTTTTTTGGCGACTCTCACACAGAAAGCGGATTAAATCCGCTCTATATTGATGGCCATTCCTTTAATTTTGCTTTAGGCGGAGAAAGTTATATTGAAACGTATTATAAATTAAAAAAAATAATAGAAAAAGATAAAGTAAAAATAAAAAATATTATTTTAGAGGTTGATTTGCATACATTTTCTGAAAAATGTCACCCGAAAGATATATTGTTTGGACAATTATATTTTTATTCACAAATTGTAGATTTAAAAAAAATCGCGCAATTAAAAGATGAATCTTTGATTCCCCTCTTTTTTAGAAAAAATATTTTAGTTCTTGGAAAAGGTAAAGAATTTGTTAAAAATATATTAAGGCCGGATGAAGTAACGCCTATTTATTTGGGTTGGACCAATAATCATACTCGCACGAAGAATTATTATCTAAATAATAAATATCAAATTGCTCAAAAAATATACAGGGTGCATTTTTCGGAAAATCCGATTAAAATTGAAAAGCAAACCTTTAATTATTTTTTTAATATCTTAGAGCTTGCTAAGGAAAATAATATTAATGTTATTTTTATTAAATATCCTATTTCTAAAGAGTATGATTTAGAAATTAGAAAACATAATTTAAATAAAAAAAAGTATTATGATAAAATTTTCAGTGAAGTTAATGAAGTTTTAAATAATTATGCTATTCTAGATTATTATGATATTTTTTTTAATAATCCTGAATATTTTTATGATGCAGAACATTTAACAATTGAAGGTTCCGAAGTATTTTCTAGAGGAGTTAACGAGGATTTTAAAAATATAAACGAATATACTTATATAGGAAATAAAAAATTAAGCGATAATTAAATACATTACTATTTATTAATTTATTTGATAGAGTTTACCTTTACGCCACTTGGCTGTATTCATCTTAATAGTCTTATTCAAAAGCACTCCGCTGGGTCCTTTAATTTATCCAATAATTTAATTGTTTTATGTCATCTGAGAATCAAATGTAGTTTTTATAAAAGTTAACCAAAATTATTATGAAATACATTAAATTTATTTTGCACCTGATAAGTATTCCTTGGAAATACAGAAAATCTGTTTGGTATTTATTGAGGAAAAAAGGGATAAGAGGGGTTTTTAATTTTCTTTTTGTGAAATACTTTGTTGCCGACGAGGGCGGAGAAGTCGCCGTATTGAACACGCTCATTGCGACTACCAGACTTTCTTTATTGGCTCCTTATCCTTTTAAAATTGAAGTAGAGCATACCACTATTTGCAATAAAAAATGTATTATTTGCGAACATACTTCTTGGAAGGAGAAATCGGAGAGATTAACTTTAGAGCAGTTAAAACAGATAGTAGAACAGTTTCCTAAATTAAAATGGATTAATATCACTGGCGAGGGAGATAATTTTCTCAATCCCGACTTTTTGAAGATAATAGAATACTTGAGAGCAAAGAATATTTCGGTTAATTTTGTTGATGAATTTGATTTTATTGATGCCGACAATGCCAGAAAGTTAATAGAATTAGGAGTAAATAATATCTGGATATCAATGGACGGGGCGACCAAAGAAACCTACGAGAAAATAAAAGTCGGCTGCAGTTTTGCCGGAGCTATAAATAATATAAAGACCTTATTAAGGTTAAAGAAAGAACTTGATTCTCCTTTTCCAACTCTTTGTTTTCGTTTTATTGTTAACAAATTAAATTATCAGGAAATGCCAAAAATGGTTGAGCTTGTCCATTCTTTAGGAAATCTCGGGGAAGGGTCAAGGTTGGAATTCGCCGGCTTGTTAACTTTTAAAGAAATAGAACATCTTTATCTGCCCGAGGTACCAAAAGAAGTCGTAGAGTCCGTAAAAGAGAAAGCAAAAAAATTAGGAGTAAAGGTGTCTTTTAGTCATTTTCAAAAAAGTGAACTTCCGAGCATAAATAAATGTACCGCCTGGATGGAACCCTATATAATGATGGGCGGATATGTTATGCCCTGTTGCGCCGTTTTAATGTCTAATAAAAGAGATTTTTTAAGAAAATACGCTTTTGGCAATATTTTTGAAAAACCGTTCAAAGAAATTTGGTATTCAGAGAGATATAAAAAATTTAGGGAAACAATCTTAAAAAAGGATAAAAAAGTTCCGATTCTTTGCGCCGGTTGTCGGGGATATAATACAAAAGAGAGAGAAGAAAAATACGGGGTTTCTTCTTCAATTTAAAGTTTAAGTTTTAAAAAATTAAAAATTATGCCGTCTTTTATCAAAAAAATTATTGTTAGAATTAAAAGTCAAATAGAAAAAATTCGTTTGCGTTCTGAAGAAAACATCGTCTATCTTGGTTACCCCCCAAGCGGGATGGACAAGGAAACTGTTTTAAAAAAGATTTCCCAAGTTCCTTATTGGGCGCATCATATAGAAGTAGGTTACGGCATAGTAACTCCCGGACATTTAGAAGGACCTGGGCATCCCAGTGGACAGAAAAATTATTTGCGTCATCTTCAGCTTCCCGATGATTTATCCGGAAAAGGTGTTTTAGATATAGGCGCTTGGGATGGATTTTTTAGTTTTGCGGCAGAAAAAAGAGGAGCTTATCCTGTTTTAGCCATTGATAATTTTTATAGAGATAAATTAGATGATACTGGAAGCCAGGGCTTTGAGGTAGCTAAAGAGATTTTAAAATCCAAGGTTGAGTTTAAAAAAGCAAGCGTTTATGACCTTGCCCCGGAAAAATTTGGGAAATTTGATATTGTTTTGTTTTTAGGAGTTTTTTATCATCTTAAACATCCGCTTCTTGCTTTAGAGAAAATTTTTTCGGTGACGAAAGAAATGTTAATTATAGAAACCCATTACGACCCTTATCACGGGGATAAAAATACTCCCTTGGCTATGTTTTACGAAAATGACGAAATTCATAA
>CAYQNN010000044.1:0-4335 GCA_964418955.1 uncultured Candidatus Saccharibacteria bacterium
TTTAAAGGCTTATAAAAATTAATTAATTGCAGAAGAATATGGAAGTTATTCAACAGTGGCAGTATCTAGGCAAGGTTCATCCTAAATTATTAGAAGATAAAGTTTTTGAAAAATGCCGAAAAATTGGCATAACCAGTTTGCAATCTTATCTTTACTGGGCGGAGATTGAAAAAGAGCCGGGAAAAATAGATTTTTCTTCATACGATGTTTTAATTAAAAAATTGAAGGAGCATAATTTAAAATGGGTTCCTTTTTTAATTTTAGGCCCTAATTATGCTACTCCCGAATGGTTTCAAAAATCAGAAGAAAGCGTTTTTGCCAAATGTTTAGAGCATCATAAAGAGTCAAAAATTCAATCCATCTGGAACCCTTGTTTACCAAAATATGTTGATAGATTTTTAAGATTAATTTCTGAACATTATCAAGATAAAAATATTTTAGAAAGCGTTTGCTTGGGAATTTCCGGTAATTGGGGAGAAGCTCTTTATCCGATTAGTGGCGGATTCTATAAGGGATTTCATAGTCATCAAGGTTTCTGGTGCGGCGATATTTATGCTCGGCAGAGTTTCATTGATTTTGCCTTTCAAAAATATAATTCTTTAGAAGAAATAAACAATACCTGGGGCACTGATTTTTCTAGTTCTGAAGAAATAATTTTTCCTCCTATTAAAAAATTAAAAACAGAAAAATTGGTAAACTTTATTTTTATCTTATTAAAAATATCCCCGAAATTTATAAAGAATTTTTTAAAATTTTTTTTAAAAACAGGAACTAAAAATTCCTTTATTTTTCAGGAAAAAAATGCTCAACCCTTAAAAATTCAAAGGCCCGAAGATAGGCAATATTGGTTTGATTTTGTTAATTGGTATCTTGATTCTATGACAGATTGGGCGGAGTTTTGGTTAAGGACAGCTAGAAAATATTTTTCTGACAGTAAAATTTATTTAGTTGCCGGCGGAACCGGAAATCCTGCTTCCGGGGCTGATTTTTCCCAACAAGTTAAAGTTGCAGCGAAATACGGAGCGGGGATTAGAATTACTAATCAGACCAATGATTATGCCCAAAGTTTCATTTTAACTCGTTTAGTCGCTTCGGCTACCAGATTTTATCATAGTTATTTTACGACCGAGGAAGCGGCAGTTCTTCAAAATTCACGAGGCGCGGTTATGCGAATTTTTGACGCTCTAAGTTCAGGAGCGAAAGGAATTTATTGTAAGAACTTTATCAGCACCGGAGGCGACCCTTGCCTTAAAGAAAAACTTTCGGTTGGAAAATTAACCGGAGCGGGAAAAGAAATGGCTAAAAATCTTCATCATTTCGGCGATGAAAAACCGGCTATTAAGGCAGCCGTTTTTTTTCCGAATAGTTCTATTGCTTTTAATTCAGAGATTGTAACGACTCTTTATAACAAATGCGCCTTATTGAGAGATATTTTTGACTTTGATTTAATAGATGAGAAAATGATGATAGACGGAGCATTGAATAAATATCAATTTTTTATTATTCTAGAAGGAAGCATAGGGGCGAGAGAGATATTTATGAAAATTCAAGAATGGAAAAAGGGGGAAGGGGTTTTAATCGAATCTCAGAAGGAAGCGGACTATTTGGAATTTATTAAGAACATTTTATCAAAACATCAGGAAATTTGCCCCTGGTTGTTAAAAATAGACGGCTTGGAAGACAGAATTTACGCTACGATGTTACCTTCTAAAATTATTTATTATAATTCTAATAAATTAAAGAAAACTAAAAGGATCAATTTTTTAAAAAAGAAAATTGAAATTGAAGGAAATTCAATTTCAACTATATTTATATGAAAGTATTAGTAACTGGCGGCTGCGGTTTTTTAGGTTCTCATACTTGCGAGTATTACGCTAAAAAAGGAGATGAAGTAATCGCCTTTGACAATATGACTAAGTATGAACTGGAAAGAACCGGCTACGCCGCTGAAGCGGCCAGAAATTACAACAAGAATTTACTGGAAAGATTAGGAGTGAAAGTAATTAAAGGAGATGTCCGTGATTACGAACAATTATTAGAAGTAGCCAAGGGTTGTGATTTTATTATTCATACCGCTGCTCAGCCGGCAATGACCATTTCTTGGGAAGACCCGGAACTTGATTTTTCTACCAATGTCCGGGGCACTTTTAATGTTTTAAAAACGGCTAAAGAATATAAAATACCAATGGTTTCTTGCGCCACAATTCATGTTTACGGAAATAAAATAAATGAAGAGTTGAAAGAAGAAGAAACCAGATATACCCATCAGCCGGCGGTAATAGACGAGAACTATCCGATAATGAGAGGCCTTCTTACTCCTCTTCACGCTTCCAAAAGAGCAGCTGAAATTTATGTCCAGACCTTTATTGATACCTATAAACTAGAAGCGGCTAGTTTTCGTTTTACCGGTTTGTACGGCCCTCAGCAATTTGGTGGCGAGGATCATGGTTGGGTGGCGAATTTTGCCATTCGGGCCGTTTTAGGCAAACCGATTAATATTTACGGCAATGGAAAGCAAATTAGGGATATATTATACGCCAAAGATGCGGTTTTGGCTTTTGATGCTTTTTATAAAGAAAGAAAACCGGGTATTTATAATATCGGTGGAGGTTCTAAAACAGCTATATCTTTAGTTGAGTGTGTAAAATTACTGGAAGAAATTATTGGTAAAAAAGTAAAAGTGAATTTTTTACCAGATAGGCCGGGAGATCTGCGTTATTTTATTTGCGACACAACCAAAGCGCGGGAAAATCTAAACTGGCAAGCGGAAATTTTGCCAAAAGAAGGAATAACTAACTTAGTGAATTGGATTAAAGAAAATATAAATTTATTTAAAGTAAGTTAAATATGAAGGCTTTAATTTTAGCCGGAGGGAGAGGGAAACGGATTAATAAAATTTCTAGAGAAAAAAATAAATGCATGATAGAAATAAAAAACAGGCCCTTGCTTGATTATAATTTAGATTATGCCTCCCGGCTTGATATATCAGAAATAATCGTGGTTGTTGGTTATAAAGCAGAAGAAATAATAAATACTTTTGGCAATAGATATAAAGGGAAACCAATAAATTATGTGGTTCAGCCGGAACAAAAAGGATTAGTTAACGCTATTGAGTCTGCCCAAGAAACGATTAAAAAAGAAGATTTTATTTTAATATTGGGAGATGAATTAATGATAAATCCTCGGCGCGCAGAAATGATTAAAGAGTTTCTAAAAAAAAATCTTTTTGCCCTTTGCGGAGTAGTTCAAATAAAAGATAAAAATTTGATTAAAAAAACTTATACTATTATTCAGGATAAAAAAAATAGAATTTTTAGATTGATAGAAAAACCAAACAAGCCGATGAATAATATTATGGGAACGGGTAATGTTGTTCTTAAAAATGAGATATTGTCGTATATTCCTCAAACTCCAATTAACCAAAAAAGAGGAGAAAAAGAATTGGTTGACCTTATTCAATGTGCCGTTGACGACGGACAGATAGATAAATCTTTTGTTATCTGCGATAAATATTTTAATATTAATTCTCCAGAAGAAATGGAAAAAGCAAAATCCTATTTCGCCCATTTCTAACAAAAATCTGGAAAGCTAAAAAAAATAAGGAACCAATTTATGAAAATTTGTTTAGTTTCTGATAATTTAGTCGGTTATCATAAGAATTGGAGCGGAGCGGAATTAGTTTGCCAGTATCTGGACTCTGTTTTAAGGGAAGGGAAAAATAATGTTTTTTTTATTTCCTTAAAATCAGAAAAAAAAGATATTCCTGAAAACATTTTTCCCGTGCCTGCTTGTACGAGTAAAATATGGTTTTTCAAGACGGTAATCCCTCTTCATCTTGTTCTGCGGACAATTTACGCTTTTTTTTATCTCAAAAAATTAAAACCCGATGTTATCCATTTACTTCGGTCTAACTCTCTTTTTATTCCGGTAATGATTAGCGCCCGATTGTTGAAAATTCCCACCACTTTTACTGTTTTAGATTATTTTATTATTTGCCCAAAATCTAATCTGCTCTTAAAAGACGGCAGAATATGTAAAAGAGGAGAAGGGTGGAGTTGCCTTAAATGTGTTTCAATCTTTCGAGTTTTTGAGAGGTTGATAATTAAATCACTATCTAAAGATTTTCAAAGAATAATAACTTTTACTCAAACCTCTAAGTCTCGCTTGATTTCTCGTGGAATTCCCGCCGAGAAAATTAAGATTAAATATATTTATGATTTTTCTCAAAATGTCTTCCAAAAAGATAAAGAAAAAACAAGTGAAAGAGAAAACAATATTTTATTCGTTGGTTCTTTCCACAAACACAAAGGGCTTGATATTTTGATTCGGGCCTTG
>CAYQNN010000045.1:0-4227 GCA_964418955.1 uncultured Candidatus Saccharibacteria bacterium
GGCCTACAGCATTTCGCATTGTTGTCTGAGCTAACTGAGAAATAGCATAATAAAAGTTTTCTACTTCTAAAACTGCCTTATCAGCGTTTCGGACTTTATAATAAATAACAGCATTAACGCTCACTGAAATATTATCCTTAGTAATTGCTTCCTGACTTGCTACATCTACTGCTTTTACCCTTAAATCTACTTTTCTATAGGACTGAATAATAGGAAAAACCAATCTCCAGCCGGGATTCATCAAACCAATATACTTGCCCAGCATAAATTTTACCCCTTTTTGATACTGATTAATTTGCTTGATGGAAATCAAAACAATAAAGATAACTGCTCCTAATACCTTTAAAATTAAACTTGTCATATTTTTAAAACAATTTAATTGATTATTAATTTTATTGCCCGTAGTCCCGCTTTTAGCGGGACACTATTAGTGTCCGACCTTTTGTTTTAAACTAAACCGAGTTTAGTTTTGCGCTTCTGGAAACCAGCCAGCTCTTTTCATCGCCCCTATAGCAATTCTATTACTCGGACCATCTCCTCTGGCTACAGAAATACCAACATTTTCTCCAACTGTCTCTGATATCTCTGCAATATCTTTGTTGGTAAATCCAGGACAGAGAAGAATAGAATGAATTCCTTTTTCTTCGACAAACTTTTTAGATACTTCAAGGGCTTGAGATTGATTTCTAACCAATACCACAAAGAGCTTATGTTTGGACGTTTCAACCGCGCACCTGTTTTTTTCTGGCTCTGCGTCGGGAGTATGGGCAAGAAAAAGCGCTTTAAAACTCATATTATCATTTTCCATCTAATTTTTTTGTTACCATTTTCTATTTTATTAAATTTTCGGCCTTTGAAGTCTTAGAGTTGTTGAAGTCTGACTTCATTTTATAAGTAACATTCTTTCTTTCAACGATTACTTCCCATCCGGCGCGTTTGGCATATTGATAAAGCCTGCGATTTGGATTAAAACAAATCGGCTTCTCAACCATTTTTAAAAATGCAATATCGCTCTCCGAATCCCCCACCCCTATTGAACCGGCCAAAGTCAAATTCTCTTTTTCAACGGCGCGTTGTAAAATCTTTGCTTTGTCGCTAATAAGGTCTTCGTATAAAATTTTGCCGGTGAATTCCCCGTTTTTGCCAACCTCATAAATACGGCCATAAACTTTATCAAAACCCCATCCTTTGCAAAACTCTCCGACAACTTCCTTGGGAGAATTAGAAATCGCCAGTAGATAATAATTTTTCTTTTTTAAATTTTTAACAAGATTACGCGTATAGCGATAAACACGACTTTGGTGAAAAGCATTTACTTTTTTTGCCATCTCTATAAAATCGCTGTGCCGAACACCCTTTATATTTTGCTCAAACGCTTTGACCACCGCGCCAATATATTTTTCGTAAGAACCCTTGCGATTAGACCAATTTTCATAGGACTTAATATAAATAGTTCTTACTGTCTTGGGAAACATACCCCCTTGAGTAAGGGCTTCTGTAATTTCTATTAATAAACTTGAGCGGAAAATCGTTCCGTCAATATCAAAAATAGCTACTTTTTTCATAGTTTTATTATAGCAAAAAATCGCTCTTGCTAAAAGCGGAGCGATTTTTATTTTTGTCTGCCTCCCGCTTTCAGCGGGATGGGTTAACCCTTAAAACTAAACCGAGTTTAGTTTTACGTTGTATCAAACTAAGTTTAGTTCTATGGTTTTATTAAAAAATTTACTGAAAAACAGTATTTATATTTTTACCTTCCACTCTTTGAAAAATTGTTTCAAATAGGTTTCTAAAAACTTGTGCCTCCTTTCGGCAATTCTCTTTGCAGTTTCTGTGTTTAATCTATTTTTGAGTAATAGTAATTTTTCATAAAAATGGTTTATCGATGTGCCTTTGCTATTTTTATATTCTTTAAATAATTCATGTAGTTTTGGTCTAATGGTTGGATTATAAATCTCTCTTCCCTTAAATCCTCCGTAAGCAAAAGTCCTGGCAATCCCCATTGCGCCAATGACATCTAATCTGTCGGCATCCTGAACAATTTTTCCCTCTTTTGTTTTTATTTTATTCTTTACGCCCGCCCCCTTAAAAGAGACATTATCAATTATATGAGAAACCTCTTTTATGGTTTTCGGATCAACTCCTAATTTTTTTAATAATTTACTTGCCTTTTTAGAACCTGCCTTTATATTACCCCCGCAAAACTTCCAATCAGCAATATCATGAAGCAGTGCTCCCAACTCAATAACAAATAAATCTCCACCTTCTTTTTCGGCAATTTTTTTTGCCATTTTCCAAACCCGCCAAATATGCCACCAATCATGACCTGTGGGTTCACCCCCTAACTCTTTCCCCATATATTCTTTTACTTTTTGAATAATTTTATCTTTACTCATTTTTTTAGCTTTTTTATATTTAATGTTTTAATTCATCTGACTTTAGCATAGAGGCAATCATCGAGGAGTTTGTTGTCCTTTTTAATTTCTTTTCTTAAAATCCCCTCCAGTTTATAGCCATTTTTCTCTAAAACTCTCTTTGAGGCCTCATTAAAAGGAAAAACACAAGCGTAGATTCTTTTTAGTTTTAGCTTTTCAAATCCATACTTGGTGATTTTCTTTAAAGCTAAAGTCATTATCCCCTTATTGTGATATTTCGGAGTCAGCCAATATCCAAGCTCTGCCTGATGTTCTTCTATTCCCCCAAGCTCAATTCCACCAACAATCTCACCATTAATATCAATCGCAAAATTTATCTTGTCCGGTTTTTTCTTTTTATGCTCTTCTAAATTTTTTTCTATCCACCCATTAGCATCTCTCAAAGTATAAGGATAAGGAATGCGTAAGGTGTTTCGGTAAATTTTCTTGTAGTTTATATTTTTAGCTAAAGACGCTTGGTCCTTTTTTTTATACGGTCTCAAAATAAATTTTTTTATCTTAATAGTGGGTACTTCCATAAATTTTAATGGCTAAAATCGCCTGGTTTTTTAAAAAATAGAATTGGTCCTATTTTCTTATTTAGATTTATATTTCAAAAGCAAAATAATACTTAATAGTGGAGTAAAAAAAAGTAAAGCCATATAAAACAAGTCTGAGATTTTTCCTATTAAGCCCGCTCTGTTTGCAGTTAAAAAGAAAACAATACCTGGGGTGATAAAGAATTGTACAACAAATAAACCGAAAACAATAATGTTTAATAAAATTACTAACTTTTTAAACATAAATATTTATATCTAATCAATTTTTTGATTTTTATTGACGTTTTTATTGACGATAGTCGTCAACGACTTCTCGATATTAAAACTAAACCGAGTTTAGTTTTACATTAATAGTTTAATACGGGGAGATTATTTGTGCCCCAAGAAACCAAATAAGCAAAGCGCCAATAATTGTTGAAATAAACACCAAAATAGACCTTTCTTTTTTTCTTATAATCGCAGTAAGCCCCGTGATAAAAGCAATAATACCGGAAGTAAAACCAGAAAGCATTGATAACGCCAAACCCGGCCTTGCAACAATATCTTTTAAAATAGTTTCTCCTGACGGAACAGATGTATATACTTTCAGAAAAAATGACATACCAAGAAAAAATAATGAAAACATGGCGATTATCAATCCAACCGACCATTTGCCTAATTTAGTTTTTGGCAGAAGTTTAATATTTTTCATAATTTTATTGGCTAAAATTGTCTACCCACGGTAGACCTGCCGTAGGCAGGCTTGGTTTATTGACGACTGTCGTCAATGACTTCTTTAGAAGTAGACCGAGTCTATTTTTGTGTACTATTTTACACTCAAAGCTCTTTTAATCATAAATAAAACATTCTTGTCGGCATTTTTATAAATAATCTCAATATTTTGGTGGTGATTCTGCCAAACACGAAAAACCTCATCGGCAAAGGCCTGGCCGATGGTTTTAACACCCTTAAAATCAAGGGTTATTGTCTTAAATTTATCTAATCCGCTCAAAACCCTTCTTGCTTGAGAGCGAGAAATATAAGTATTGTCTATCTCGTAAAGATTAACAATTACTTTTGTCTTGCTAAACTCAAAAGCATTTCCTGAATATTTTTTAAACAAGCTGTTTAAATTTCTTTTAGAGTTTTTAGCAATTTCAAATTTTACCTTTGTTCCTTTTATTAATTTTACATCTTCAATAAAAATATCTTTTAACAGGTTGTCAAAAATCAGCTTTTTATCCGAGCCTTGGATAATTAATCTATCAGCTACC
>CAYQNN010000046.1:0-4104 GCA_964418955.1 uncultured Candidatus Saccharibacteria bacterium
GCCGTTATTCCGGCCGGCCCTCCGCCAATAATAATTAGATCGTATATCATAATAATTTTTAAATAAAAAAACTCTAAACTTTTTTTAAAACATCGGGAATTGCTTCAACTAAATCGGTTGCCATTGCCGACTCGCCCAAAATTTTCGCTGCTCTCTCTCCGGCCAGCCCGTTAATCAAAGCGGCTGATTGGCCTGCTTCAAAGGGATTTATCCCCCGAGCCATCAAGGCGCCGGCAATTCCGGCTAAAACATCTCCCGTTCCTCCCACTGTCATTGTGGGCGAACCGAAAGAAGAAAGAGCAACCTCTCGGCCGTCCGAAATTATATCTGTTTTTCCTTTTAATAAAATGGTGGTTTTAAGACGAGCTGCTTCCTCTTGAACTATTTTTGTTTTTTCTTCATCGGATAAATTAGCTATTTCTCTGCCAGTTAAAATAAAAAATTCATAACTATGAGGGGTAATTAAACACGGCTTGCCAGAGATTATTTCCGGTTTTTTACTTAGTGCATGAATAGCGTCAGCATCAATAACCACTGGTATAGAGATTTGAGAAAGATACTCTAATATTGTGTTTTGAGTTTCTTCTGACCTTCCTAATCCCCCGCCGATTACAACGGCTGTCTTTCCATGAGCAGAAATTTTAGCAGATTCGGTCATTGAAATTAGAATCGGCAAATGCTCATTGGTTAAACGAATTCCTTCTAAAGGATAAGCAGCCATATCCGGTTGGAAAGAAGCAATTATATTTGCCGCTCTTTTGGGAGCAATAACCCTTACCATATCAACTCCGGATTTGAGGGCAGCTAAAGCCGAAAGGGCCGGCGCTCCACTGTAAAATTCCGAACCGCCAATCACTAAAAGCAAGCCATAATCATATTTTTTGGCATCTTTTGGCCGTTTTTTATAGATATTTTTTAAAATATTTTTATCTACTTTTATCATTGTAATTTATTACTAAATCTTTTATTTCATTTCTTTTAAATATTTTTTTAATTCCGGACCGAATTTGGGGTGTTTTAAAGAAAAATAAAGATTGGATTTTAACCATCTAAATTTATCCCCGCACTCAAACCAGCTTCCTCCAATCTCATATCCATAAACAAGCTTACCCTCTCCAATCATCTGATTATTAAAAACCTCCGCAAGAATTATTTCTCCTTTTGCGCTGGGCTTAGCTTTCTTTAAATAATCAAAAACTTCCGGAGTTAGAATATAGCGGCCAACAATGGCTAAGTCAGATGGAGCTTTTTCTAAAGATGGTTTTTCAATAATTTTTTTTATTTTAAAAAGCCGGTTGGCAATCTTTTCAACGCCAACTACCCCATAATGAGAAATTTTTTCTTTAGGCTGACGATAAAGGGCGATAACCGGTTTTTGGCAGGTTTTAAAAACTTTACTTAGCTGTAAAATGGCGGGAGCAGGCGACTCTATAACATCATCGGCAAACATACAAGCCACTGGCTCTGAATTAATTAACTTTGCCGCCTGCAAAATTGCATGGCCGTCTCCTAAAGGTCTTTTCTGTAAAACATAGGAAAAAGAAATATTACTGAGAATTTTATCTAGGTTTTTTACTTCCGCTAAAATATTTTCTCTTTTCTTCTCTTTTAGGGCTTTCTCTATTTTTGGCGATGGTTTTAAATATTCTATAACTTTTTTATTTCCAGGACTGAGAACAAAAATTATCTCATTGATACCGGCTATTTTGGCTTCGTTGATAGTATATTGGATAAGAGGAATATCCGCTAAAGGCCAGAGCTCTTTTGGCACTACCTTTGATAACGGTAAAAATCTTGTTCCCAAACCGGCAATTGGAATAATAGCCCTATGAACTTCGTTCATATAAATTTCTAAATTTTAATGGCTTTTGTTATTTTTCCTCCTAAAAATGGCCGGCGTCTCCCAAAGCTTCTCTTTTTCCAATAATTCTTTTTCTTCCTGTTGGGCCGCTTTTCTCACCTGAAGAGCGTTTCTTCTGACCTTATTATCGGTATTATTATATAAACCGCTTGGAGCTGTTGGCCGTTTAGTAACCGTTAATTTTTGTTCAGACAATCTGTCGGGCAATTTACTTATTTCCTCCTTACCCTTAGTTGGTACAACTGGCTTCTGCGTCTGTTTGGCGGGTATCTGAATTTTCAGCCGGCTCGGCAATATTTTCGGACTGGGTTTGTTTTTTACTTTTTGTTTTATTTTCGGCTTTAGTTTTACCGAATTAGGTTCTGGCTTTTTAATTCTTTTTTTTACTTTTTCTTTCCTTCTCTTCGGCTTTTTTACTATTTTTTTCTTTTTCTCACTCTTTGTCGTTACTTTTCGCTTAATTTTGCTTTTTTTACCTCCTGCTATATTATTTTTCCTGCGGTGTTTAGGAAAAACAGGGCGAGGTTTAGATTTCTTTCTTATTTTTTTTAAAAGATGAGCAGGTTTTAATATATCGCTTTTTACCTTACAGCCAGTTGCTAAAATAGTTAAATCTATTTTATCCTTTTTCTTTTGGCTCTGGCTAATGCCAAAAATAATCTTCGCGTTTTTATTGAGCGAACTGGAAATTATTTTTGATATTTGGGAAACCTCAGAAAGCTGAAGCGTTTTTCCGCCCACTATATTGTAAATAATTCCTCTTGCTCCTTTGATTGTATAAGGATAAAGGCGGCTGGAAATTAATTTTTTTGCTGCTTCTTCTTTCTCCAGCTCTTCAATTTCAACCGTCTTTAAATAAGCTAATTTCCCCCGACCGCTAAGAATTGTCCTTAAGTCAGCGAAATCAATATTAATTAACCCGGGAAGATAAACCATTTCAATTAATCCTTCTAAATTTTTAGCCAGTTGTCCATTAATAGCAGAAAGAGCGCTTTTTAAAGGAGTATTTTTATCTATTATTTGGAAAATCCTCTCATTGGGAATAACCGAATAGATATTAAGATAGGGCTTTATTTCTTGGAGAGCTTCTTTGGCGATTTCCATCTTCTTTTCTCCTTCAAACTCAAAAGGAAAAGTAAAAATGCCATAAGTAAGGCAATTTAAACTTTTAGAAATCTTGGCAAATATCGGCGTTGCCCCGCATCCCGTTCCTCCTCCCAAACAAGCAATAATGATACAAACATCTTGACCGTCAAAAAGCTTTTTTATTTTTTCCTTTTCATTTTGAGCAGCTGCTTCGCCTATTTCTACATTCATCCCGGTACCCAAGCCCTGGGTTAAATTCTTGCCGAATTGAAACCGTTTCGCTTTTTTTACCGCTTTCAATGCCCTGGCATCAGTGTTTGCCGCTACAAAATCCGCTTTTTTTATACGAGAAATAATTTCCGAGACAATAGAACCACCTCCTCCTCCAATGCCGATTATTCTGATTCTGGTCTTATGAACTGTTGGATCAGAAACAGGCAGCTCAACTCTTTTTCTCGCCTTAGTCCTCTTTTTCGTTTTGGGTTTAACCTTAATTTTTTTTCTTTTCAGAGACTTCCGTTTATAGGAACGAAAAACAGGTCTCCTCTTGGCAGGCTTTTTAATTCTTTTTTTAGCTACTTTCTTTAATCTTTTTTTTGGTTTTTCTTTCTTCCGCTTCGGTTTTCTTACTACTTTTTTCTTTTCCCTGCTTTTCGTCTTTATTTTTTGCTTTCTCCTATATTTAATTTTATGTTTTGTTTTTTTCTTTGCCATAATAACTCATTATTTTAATTTTACCCCTCTCTATTTTTAAAATCAATAGTTTTAAAAAATTTAAAAAAAACCGGCAAAATAATTGCCGCTTCATTTTATTATCAAAACTTCCAATAATAAAAATAAAAAACTAACTAAAAGATAAATTAAAATTGCAGCCCGCCATTTTATTTTTCGAAATAAAAAATTCGGTTTTTTCGGTTTTTTTTCGGAATAGTTATTCATTTAGCAAAAAAGTAGAATTTTTCTTATTTTTAATAAAAAATATTATACTTCCAACAACGCCTGCTAAAAAACCCAAAGGACAGACAAAAATAGCAATGAGGAAAAAGGCGACATGAATAAGTTCCGTCAGATAATTCAAACCGAAAATCTGGCTGGTTAATATATTTAAAGCATAAAAAGCATTATGCAAAAAAACACTAACAAAAAAACCTGTGGCT
>CAYQNN010000047.1:0-3941 GCA_964418955.1 uncultured Candidatus Saccharibacteria bacterium
TCTCTCTTTTTAATTATTTCTCTTTTGTCGGTTTTTTTCTTTCCTTTAGCTATCCCGAATACGAGTTTTATTCTAACATTTTTAATGTAAACTTTCAAGGGCATTAAAGTCAATCCTTTTTCTTTTGTTTTGCCGATCAAATATTTGATTTCGGACTTTTTTAAAAGGAGTTTTCTGGACCTTTCCGGATCGTAATCTTTTGGCGCGTTTTTAGGCTGATAGGGAGGAATATTGGCGCCAATTAAATATGGTTCTGGTAATTTGCCTTGGCTGGATTTTTTTAAAACCACATAAGAGCCTTTTAAACTCGTTCTTCCTGATTTCATTGATTTAACTTCTTGTCCATTCAAAACCATCCCTGCTTCAAATTTTTCCAGGATTTCATAATCAAAATATGCTTTTTTGTTTTCAGCAAGAACCTTCATTAATTTATATTATCACGACTTGGCATTTTAGGAAATCCACGAGACCCAACCTCGTGAATTTTTGAGGAATTAAAAAAGCGCTGAGAACCGTTCTCAGCGCTTTTTAGTCCTTTATTGACTTTATTTTTTAGCTTTGTTAAAATTAAAATAGTTAATAAATGATTATATGCGCAAAATAAACTTAAAAAATGTAGTTTGGAAAGAGGGCAAGTATTATATTGCTCAATGTCTTAATGTTGATGTATCTAGTTTTGGTAAGACCAAAAAAGAAGCGTTGGCTAATTTGGACGAGGCCTTAGAATTATATTTCGAAGATATAAAAACGCCTCGGTTAACTAAAGTTGAGAGACCGGAGTTGGTTAATTTGTCTCTCAAATATGTCTAAACTTTTTTCATCTGTCCAAATTATTAAAGTCCTTCAAAGGAAGAAATTTATTTACATATCTCAAAAAGGCAGTCATGTAAAATTTCGTAAGTCCGGGAAGAAAATCCTAACAGTTATAATTCCAGCCAATAGAAAAGAAATTCCTTGTGGCACTTTTAAATCTATTTTACGCCAGTCGCAACTAACAGAAAAAGATTTTAAGAAAAAATAACCAGAATTTTATATAATATCCATGGTTTACGGAGGATAATCCTCCGTTTTTTCTCTTTAATTTTTAAAGGAAATAAGTTAAACTGGAAGTATGATTAGGAAAGAAATTGAAAAAATTATAGAGAAAGCAATAAAGAAGCTTGATTTTGAGGTTTCCGATGTTTTGGTTGAAAAACCGAGAGAAGAAAGCTACGGCGATTACGCCACAAACATTGCAATGGTAATTGGAAAACAGGTTAAAAAGAATCCGATAGAAATAGCTAATTTGTTAAGCAAAGAACTAAAAATAAAAAGCGGAAAATTATTTAGAAAAATTGAAGTTGTAAAACCGGGATTTATTAATTTCTTTATTTCCCAAGAGGCCTTAATTTTTAAACTGGGAAAAATTTTAGAAGAAAAAGATAAATATGGCCAGAACAAAATAGGCAAAGGCAAAACGATAATAGTTGATTATTCCGGCGTAAATATCGCCAAGCCGTTTGGCATAGGCCATTTAAGGTCAACTATTGTTGGCCAAGCAATTTATAATTTATATAAATTATTAGGGTATAAAACAATTGGAGACAATCATATCGGCGATTGGGGAACGCAGTTTGGAAAACTGATGTACGCCGTTAAACAATGGGGTTCGGAAGAAAAAATAAGCAAAGAGCCGGTTAAAAATCTTGTTGCTCTTTATGTCAGATTTCACGAAGAAGCGGAAAAAAATCCAGAGATAGAAGAAGAGGGAAGAAAATGGTTTAAAAAATTAGAAGAAGGGGACAAAGAAGCAAAAAGATTATGGGGAAAATGCTTGAAATGGAGTTTAAAGGAATTTGAGAGGGTCTATAAAATTTTGGGGATAAAAATAGACCTTACTTTGGGCGAGAGTTTTTATGAACCAATGTTGGAAGGTGTTGTTAAAGAAGCTTTAGATAAGAAAGTAGCAGTGAAAAGTCAGGGAGCTATTATTATTCGTTATCCCGATGACGCCCTTCCTCCTTTTATGATTAGAAAGTCAGACGGAGCTACTCTTTATGCGACTCGGGATTTGGCGACAATAAAATACAGAAGAGAGAAATTCAAACCTTGGAAAATCATTTACGAAGTCGGTGCTGACCAAACCTTGCATTTTAAACAATTATTTTGGGCGGCCGAGCTTTTAGGTTGGGGAAAAAGGGAAAATTATACTCATATCGTCCACGGAATGATGCGTCTGCCAACGGGTAGAATGAGAACAAGGAAAGGAGAAATAATTCTTTTAGAGGATGTGTTGAGGGAAGGAATTGAGAGGGCTAAAAAAATAGTAGAAGAAAAGAATCCAGAACTGAGAATAAAAGAGAGGAAAAAAATAGCTGAGGTTGTCGGCATTGGAGCTGTTAAATATAATGACTTATCCAGGCGTCCTTCAACCAATATTGTATTTGATTGGGAAAATGTCCTTGATCTACAAGGTAATAGCGGACCTTATCTGCAATATACCTATGCCAGAGCTAAAAGTATAATCAGGAAGTCAAAAGCGAGGGCAATGAAGATTAGAAAAGAAAAGTTTAAAAACGAAAAAGAAATTCAAATTTTGAAACAATTAACTGAATTTCCGGAAATCGTTATAAAAGCTGCGGAAAACTATAGTCCTAATCTAATTTGTAATTATATTTTTGATTTGGCTCAGGATTTCAACGCTTTTTATGAGTTAGTGCCTGTTTTGAAAGAAAAAAATAATAATTTGAAAATGATGCGGTTAGCTTTAGTTGAAGCTACAGCCCAAGTAATTAAAAATGGATTATTTCTTTTGGGAATTAAAGTCCTTGAGAGAATGTAATAGGGACGTTTCTTATGAACAAAAAATACAATAATAAATATTATATTTTAAGGCATGGAGAATCAATAGCAAACAGGAAAAAAATCATTTCCTGCTGGCCGGAAATAATTCCCAGTCCTCTTACTAAAAAAGGAAGAGAACAAATAAAAACTCAAGCGAAGAAACTAAAAACCAAAAAAATTGATTTAATTTTTGCTTCCGACCTTCTAAGAACCCGCCAAACAGCGGAAATTGCTGCTAAGGGCTTAAAGATAAAACCAAGATACGATAAAAGATTGCGGGAATATAATGTAGGAGTTTTTAATGGCAAACCGGTAAGAAAAGTTAGAGAACTTTTTCCAGTCGGAGTAATAAGATTTAAAAATAAGCCGCCGAAAGGAGAAACTTATAAGGATGTCCAAAAGAGAATGGATAATTTTTTAAAAGAAATAGATAAGAAATATTCTGGAAAAAATATTTTAATAATCAGCCATGAAGCTTCGCTCACTTTGCTTGAAGGGGAAGTTAGAGGCCTTTCTGACCAAGAGATTATAAAAAGATACCCAAAAGCAAAGAGAATTAAAACCGGAGAATTGCGTAAACTTAACCTTTAATACAAGATTTGTCGTTCAGGCAACTTCCTTAAAGAGGCGCAATAATTTTCCCGGCGAGAAAATTTTGTTCATTTCTCGACGGCTGGTCCCGCCTGCGAAGCGCTCTTTCTCGGAACTTACCTTCGCTAAATATCTTATATGATTTTTGACTTTCCAAAAAACGAGGAAAAAATACTAAAGTTTTGGAAAAAGCAGAAAATTTTTGAGAAGCTAAGGAAAAAAAACCAAGGTAAAAAATGCTGGTCTTTTTTGGATGGACCGATAACGGCTAACAATCCTATGGGTGTTCATCACGCCTGGGGCAGGACATACAAGGATTTATTTCAGAGATATAAAGCAATGCAGGGATTTGAAGAAAGATACCAAAATGGTTTTGACTGCCAGGGGCTTTGGGTTGAGGTTGAGGTGGAAAAAGAAATGGGTTTTAAAACAAAAAAAGATATTGAAAAATTCGGCATTGCTCCTTTTGTTGAGGCCTGCAAAAAAAGGGTTTTAAAATATTCTAAAATTCAAACAGAACAATCAAT